>NZ_JBHYXZ010000058.1:25338-47626 GCF_042752395.1 Actinosynnema sp. NPDC059335
GGTACGGCGGTCGGCGGCGGGCGGACTGGCCGTCACGGCGCGGGCGTCGCGCAGGGCGTGGTGGGCGGGGTGGAGGTGCCCGACCACGGCGAGGTGGTCGTCGGCGGCCCGGCCGCGGCCGAGCGGGTGCCGCTGCAGTAGTCGGTCTCCACCCGCCGGTCGGCCACGTCGCCCTTGGCGAACACGACGTACGCGGCGTTGACGGTGAGCCGGATGCCGCAGGAGTTGTTCCGCTGCGTCAGCACGTACACGCGGTGCGGCACGTCGCCCTTGTACTCGGTGTCGACGTCGACCGTGTAGCGGTACACGGACTCCTCGACCTTCTCGTGCACCACCACCCCGGAGAACACGTAGGTCGCCTGCTGGTAGCGCAGCGCCTCGTTGGCGGGCATGCAGGTGCACGCCCCCGCGGGGCTGATGAAGACGCCGGTGAGCAAGGCCGCGGTGACGGTGACGACCGCCGCCGCGTGGGCCAGCAATCGGTAGCGCGCCAAAGGATCCCCCTCGAAGTCAAGGAGTGTTCGGTGGCGGTGTCGGTCCAGCGTACGGTCAGGCGTGCAGCGCGAACCAGAGTTCGGCGCGCGTGCCTGCGGGGTCCAGCGAACGGCCCAGCAGCCGCTCCGCCCGCTGGACGCGGTGGCGCACGGTGTGCCGGTGCACGCCCAGCCGGGCCGCGGCGGGCTCGGCCTGGCCGTGGCACGCCAGCCACACCCGCAACGTCTCCCGCAGCACGTCGTCCAGCGGCGCGAGGAGGGCGGCGGCGAACTCGGCCGCGTCGGGCGCGAGCAGCCCCGCGCCGGCGACCTCCTCGAACGTGGCCACGCCCGCCTCCCACGCCCGCGACGCCTCCCGGTAACCGCGGGCCACGCTCGTCGCGTCCACCGGGGAGGACGCCGCGGCGGGCACGTCCACCGACGGGGCCAGCACGACCACCCGCCCGTCCACCTCCGCCCAGAACCCGGTCGGCTCGGCGGGCTCGCGGTCGCGCAGCAGGAACACCCGGAACGGCCCGTCCGGCACGCCCTCCACCGGCTCGCCCGCGAGCGCCAGCCGGAACCGCGCCGCGCGCAGCTCCCGCCGCACCGCGTCGACCTCGTCCGACCGCGCCAGCGCCACGGTGAGCAGCGACGCGGCGGTGTTGACCACGCCCGCGTCCAGCGGCCGGCCCGCCGCGACGGCCAGGTAGCCGCGCCGGCCCAGCACCTGCATCGCGACGTGCCGCCCGCCCTCCTGCCACGCCGCCCCCGCCGGCCCGCCCGACGCCGCGAGCCGCCGCACGTGCCCGGCCAGGTCCGGCAGCGGGCCCACCGCGTGCACCGGCGCGCCGTGCGGGTCCAGCAGCGCCGCCGCGCCGTCGAGGAGCCGGGCCAGCCGCCGCACCACGCCCGGCGGCCCGTCGCCGACCGCCGCCCGGGTCAACGCCCGCTGCGCCGCGCCGGTGCGCGCCAGCGCCGCGTACTCGTCCGCCGCCACGGCCCGCGACACCGCCTTGGTGATCGCGATGAACGGCGTCTCCCGGGGCACCTCCAGCACCGCGAGCCCGGCGTCGCGGGCCGCGCGGACCAGGTCGTCCGGCACCCGGTCGTGGCTCAGGCCGACGCCGAACCCGAGGCCCACCACCCGCGCCGCCACCAGCCGCCGCACGTACTCCTCGTGGGGCCCGAGCGCGATGCCGGTGGTCAGCAGCAGCTCGCCGCCCTCCAGGAACGGCGTCGGGTCGGCCAGCTCGGTGCTGTGCACCCACGTCACCACCCGGTCCAGCCCGGCGTCCACGAGCACCGCCAACCCGACCTCCCGGGCCAGCGCCCCGACCGTCAACGCCATGGACACTGTGTACCGCCCGCGCGCCCCGGCACGCCACTGCGGACACTGTCCCCGGCGCGCCGACGGGTCGATGCTGGAGCCATGGCCCGACTGCGCACCGAGATCCCCGGCCCCCGTTCCCGCGAGCTGACCGCGCGGCGCAAGGGCGCGGTGGCGGCGGGCGTCGGCTCGACGCTGCCGGTGTACGTGGACCACGCCGAACCGGGGCTGCTGGTGGACGTGGACGGCAACCGGCTGATCGACCTGGGCTCGGGCATCGCGGTGACCGGCGTCGGCAACCCCGCGCCCCGCGTCGCGCGGGCCGTGCGCGAGCAGGTGGACCGGTTCACCCACACCTGCTTCATGGTCACGCCGTACGAGGGCTACCTGGACGTGTGCGAGCGGCTGGCCGAGCTGACCCCCGGCCGGCACGACAAGCGCTCGGTCCTGCTCAACTCCGGCGCGGAGGCGGTGGAGAACGCGGTCAAGATCGCCCGGTACGCCACCGGGCGGCCGGGGGTCGTGGCGCTCGACCACGCCTACCACGGCCGCACCAACCTCACCATGGCGTTGACCGCCAAGGACATGCCCTACAAGCACGGCTTCGGCCCGTTCACCCCCGGCGTGCTCCGCGTCCCCGGCTCCTACCCGCTGCACGACGGCCTGACCGGCGAGGAGGCGGCCCGGCGCGCCGTCGCCGCGATCGACCGGCCCGAGGACGTCGCGTGCGTGGTGGTCGAGCCGATCCAGGGCGAGGGCGGGTTCGTCGTGCCCGCGCCGGGGTTCCTGCCCGCCCTCGCCGACTGGTGCCGGGCGCACGGCGTGCTGCTGGTCGCCGACGAGGTCCAGACCGGGTTCTGCCGCACCGGCGACTGGTTCGCGTGCGACCACGAGGGCGTCGTGCCCGACCTGGTCACCACGGCGAAGGGCATCGCGGGCGGCCTGCCGCTGGCCGCCGTGACCGGCCGGGCCGACGTGGTGGACGCCGTGCACCCCGGCGGCCTCGGCGGCACGTACGGCGGCAACCCGATCGCCTGCGCCGCCGCGCTCGCCGCCTTCGACACCATGCGGGACCTGCGGCTCGACGCCGCCGCCCGGCGCATCGAGGCGACCGTGCTGCCCCGGCTGCGCGCCCTGTCGCCGGGCACCGTGGTCGAGGTGCGCGGCCGGGGCGCGATGCTGGCCGTGGAGCTGACCTCGGCCGAGGTGGCGGCCCGGGTCGCGGCCACCTGCCACGCCGCGGGCGTGGTCGTGCTGACCTGCGGTACCCGTGGGAACGTGATCCGCCTGCTGCCGCCGCTCGTCATCCCGGACGAGCTGCTGGCCGAGGGCCTGGACGTGCTTGAAGGAGCCATCGAGTGACGACGACGCCGTACTGGGTCGCGGGGCAGCCCGCGACGAGCGACGACCTGGTGGAGATCCGCACCCCGCACGACGGCGCGGTGGCGGGCGTGACCTCCCACGCCTCGGCGGAGGACGTGGAACGCGCCGTCGCCGCCGCGCACGCCGTGGCGGGCGAGTTCGCCGACCTGCCCGCGCACGCGCGGGCCGCGGCGCTGGACCACGTGTCCCGCCGGCTCGCCGAGCGCGCCGACGAGGTGGCCGCGCTGATCACCGCCGAGTCGGGCAAGCCGGTGAAGTGGTCGCGGATCGAGGTGACGCGCGCGGTGTCCACGTTCCGCTGGGCCGCCGAGGAGGCGCGCCGGTTCTCCGGCGAGTTGCAGCGGCTGGACACCGACCCGGCCGCGAACGGCAGGCTGGCGCTGGTGCGCCGCGCGCCGCGCGGCCCGGTGCTGGGCATCGCGCCGTTCAACTTCCCGCTGAACCTGGTGGCGCACAAGGTCGCGCCCGCGGTGGCGGTGGGCGCGCCGATCGTGGTCAAGCCCGCGCCGGCGACCCCGCTGGTGGCGTCGCTGCTGGGCGGGCTGCTCGCCGAGACCGACCTGCCGGCCGGGTCGTGGTCGGTGCTGCCGGTGCCGAACGAGGTGGCGGGCGCGCTGGCCGAGGACCCGAGGCTGCCGGTGGTGTCGTTCACGGGGTCCGGCCCGGTGGGCTACTCGATCCTGGACCGGGTGCCGCGCAAGCACGTCGTGCTGGAGCTGGGCGGCAACGCGGCGGCCGTGGTCTGTCCCGATTGGACGGACCTGGACCGGGCGGCGCAGCGGATCGCCACGTTCGCGATGTACCAGGGCGGCCAGTCGTGCATCTCCGTGCAGCGCGTGTACGCCCACGAGGACGTGTACCCGGCGCTGGCGGACGCGGTGGTGTCGCACGTGCGCAAGCTCGGCACGGGCGACCCGGCGGACCCGGCCACCGACGTCGGCCCGCTGATCAACGAGGCGGCCGCGCGGCGGGTCGAGGCGTGGGTGGACGAGGCCGTGGCGGCGGGCGCGCGGGTGCTGACGGGCGGCCGGCGGTCCGGCGCGGTCTACGAGCCGACCGTGCTGGCCGACGTGCCGGCCGCGTGCAAGGTGGTGGACGAGGAGGTCTTCGGCCCGGTGGTGGTGCTGGAGCCGGTGGCGTCGGCGGACGAGGCGTTCGACCGGGTCAACGCGTCCCGGTTCGGCTTGCAGGCGGGCCTGTTCACGCACGACGTGCGGCTGGCGTTCCGGGCGGCCAAGCGGCTGGCGGTCGGCGGGGTGATCGTGGGCGACGTGCCGAGCTTCCGCGCCGACCAGATGCCCTACGGCGGGGTCAAGGAGTCGGGCACCGGCCGCGAGGGCGTCCGCGCGGCCATGGAGGACCTGACCGAGCAGCGCGTGCTCGTGCTGACGGACCTGGAGTTGTAGCGCGGCGTCGGCCCCGCGCCGGATCGGCCGGACGCCGAGCCGGACGCCGAGCCGAGCCGCCGTGGCGAGCCGCCGTGGCGAGGTGCCGTGGCGGGGTGCCGTGGTGGGGCGGCACTCCGACGTGCCGGGGTGCGGTGCCGCGTGCCGTGCGCCGGTAGGTTCGCCCATCGTGGACAGGGTGCGGGTGACGTCGAAGGCCGAGCTGCGCCGGATCGGGCTGCCGCTCGGCCGGCCGGTGCTGGTGCTGGTCGGCGGTGCGGGCGGGATGGGCGGCGCGGACCAGGAGGCGTTGGTCGCGGTGCTGCGCGGGCTGGTGCCGGTGCTGGACGAGTGCGGCGCGGTGGTGGTGGACGGCGGCACGGACGTCGGCGTGATGCGCGCGGTGGGCCGGGCGCGGGCGGCGGCGCACGGGGCGTTCCCGCTGATCGGCGTGGCCGCCGAGGTCGCCGTGGACGTGGCCGCGTTCGAGCCCAACCACACCCACCTGGTGCTGGTGCCCGGCGGCGCGTGGGGCGACGAGTCGCCGTGGCTGGCCGACGTGGCCGACCTGGTCGCCGGGCCGCTGCCGTCGCTGACGGTGCTGGTCAACGGCGGCCCGATCACGTTCGACGACGCCGAGCACAGCCTGGGCCGCAACCGACCGCTGGTGGTGCTGCGCGGCAGCGGCCGCACCGCGGACGCCATCGCCGAGTCGGCCGACGAGCGCTCCACCGCGATCGCCACCTCGCCGCTCACCACCGTGCTGGGCGCGGACGAGCTGCGCGCGCACGTCGAACGGGTGCTCCTACCGGAGGGCCGGCGATGACGGCGAGGGGCCTGGGGAACGACGACCTGCCGGGGTTGTTCGAGGCGGCGGACAGCGCGTCGCTGGACGGCCAGCGCCGCTACGTCCGGGCCGTGCGGTTGCGGCTGGTGCTGGCCGTGCTCGCCGCCGCGAGCGGCGCGGTGTCGTTCCTGGTGGGCCGGATCGACGTGGCCGCGATCGGCACCGCCGTCGCGCTGGCCGCGGTGTCGGTCACGGAGCTGAACCTGAAGTCCGCGCGCCCCGAGGACCGCTGGTACGACGGGCGGGCGTTGGCCGAGTCGGCCAAGAGCCTGGCGTGGAAGTACAGCGTGGGCGGCCTGCCGTTCGAGCGGGTCGGCGACGAGCACGAGAACGAGCGCCGGTTCATCCTCCAGATGCACAAGCTGCTGGAGGACGCCCCGGCGACCAGCATCCGGCCGTCGGAGCGGCCCGTGGTCACCGACGGGATGCGCGCGCTGCGGGCCGCGCCGTTCGCCGAGCGCAAGGCCGCCTACCTGGAGGCGCGCATCGCCGACCAGCAGCACTGGTACACCGACAAGGCGGCGCGCAACGAGCGGCTGGCCGGGTGGTGGCGGGCCGGGCTGCTGACGATCGAGGTCGTCGGCATCTGCGCGGCGTTGGCGAAGGCGGTCGGCGCGGTGCGGTTCGACCTGGCGGGCGTGGTGGCGGCGGTGATCGCGGCCGGCACGGCGTGGATCAGCCTGCGCCAGCTGTCCACGCTCGCGCGGGCCTACACGTTCGCGGCCAACGAGCTGGCGATCGTGCGCAGCCGGCTGGAGCTGGTCGAGGACGAGGCGGCGTGGGCCAGCGAGGTGGCCGACGCGGAGGAGGCCGTGAGCCGCGAGCACACGATGTGGCGGGCGTCCCGCACCCGGCCGTCGACCTGACACCCGGTCCGGCCGACAGGTCCCACGCCGCCCCCGGGTCGCCTTCGTCGGCGTGCGCGAACCCGCACGCCGCGCCCGGAACGGGACAAGCTTCGAGATTGCGCCGAACAGGACGTTGTCATCACGTGGTCACGGAGAGTATGGTCTAGACCTAGCCGCCGCGTTTGGGTGAACGACCACCCAGCGCACTCGGGTTGGCGTTCGCCACAAGCGTTTCCGCCCATCCGATCAGAGGAGTCCACATGTCACTCCGCCGAAGGATCGCCGCGGTGGCGGCCGGCGTGCTCGCCGCGCCGCTCGTGACGGTCGCCCTGCCCTCGGCGCCCGCGTTCGCGCACGGCTACGTCTCGTCACCGGCGAGCCGCCAGGCCCAATGCGCCCGCGGTGTCGTGTCGTGCGGCGACATCAAGTGGGAGCCGCAGAGCGTCGAAGGCCCGAAGGGCCTGCGGAGCTGCAACGGCGGCGTCGCCAGGTTCGCCGAGCTGAACGACAACAACAAGGGCTGGCAGGTCGCCAACACCGGCCGCACCATCTCGTTCACCTGGACCTTCACCGCCCGGCACCGCACCGCCAACTACGAGTACTACGTCGGCGGCAAGCGGGTCGGCTTCGTCGACGGCGGCATGCAGCAGCCCCCGGCCTCCGTGACGCACACGGTGAACCTGGGCGCGTCGGGCCGCCAGACGGTGCTCGCCATCTGGAACATCGGCGACACCTCCAACGCGTTCTACGCCTGCATCGACGTGAACGCGAGCTAACCCGAGAGTCCTACGTCCAGCACGCGAGAGTCCTACGTTCACGGACCCCGAATTCAACGCTCGGCGCGGCCCGAGGGAGCGCTGAGCGTTGAACTCACGTGTCCCGAACGTAGGACTCTCGCCGCGTGAACGCAGGACTCTCGCGGGGGTCAGGCGGTGAAGCCGCCGTCCACGTGCAGTTGGGCGCCCGTCACGTAACGCGCCTCGTCGGACGCCAGGAACGCCACGGCCGCCGCCACCTCCTCCGGCACGGCGTAACGCCCCACCGCCGTGAAGCCGCGGATCACGTCGGCGCCGTCGCCGTCCGCCGGGTTCGCGTCGGTGTCCGTCGCACCGGGGTGCACGAGGTTCACCGTGATCCCCCGCGGCCCCAGCTCCCGCGCCAACGCCTTCGTCATCCCCGCCAACGCCGCCTTCGACGCCGCGTACAGCGAGAACCCGGGGAACACCGCCCGCTCGGCCACGTTGCTCCCGATCCCGATGACCCGGCCGCCGTCGCCCAGGTGCGGCAGCGCCGCCTTCACCGCCACGAACGCCGCCCGCACGTTCACCGCGAAGGTCCGGTCGAACTCCGCCACGCCCAGCTCCTCCACCGGCCCGACGACGAACTCCCCGGCGTTGTTCACCAGCACGTCCAGCCGCCCCAGCACGGCCACGGCCTCCTCGACCGCGCCCGCCACCGCGTCGGCGTCACCGCTGTCCGCCCGCACGGCGACCACCCGCCGCCCCAACCCCTTCACCCGGTCGACCACGTCACCGGGGCTGTTCCGATACGTGATCGCCACGTCCGCGCCCAGCTCGGCCAACCGCACCGCGATCGCCGCGCCGATCCCCCTGCTGCCGCCCGTGACCAGGGCGACCCTGCCGTCGAAGTTCATGCCGACGATCCTGCCGACGCGCCGGGCCGGAGTCCGGCGGGAATCGGACCGGGGCGTCCGGACCGAGCCGGAAATCTCGTTGCGGGGTCCGCCGCACCTCGCCTAGGTTCGTGGTACACGAGGAAGGAGGTGGTCCGAAGTTGAATAGCTATAGGACTCGTCGTGAGGTGGCTGTCCGCTAGGACCGACCTTTCCCAGGTGGTCTGGGCGAATCCCAGGCAGCCACCCGGCCCCCGTGACCCCGAGCCCAGTCCAGCTCGGCCCGCACCCCGTGCGGGAAGTGGTCAGGGGGCCGCTTCACGTTCCGCGGCCGACGGGTCAGCCCAGGTGCGCGCGCACGACCCGCAGGTCGGCCAGGAACGCCCGGTACGCCTCGTCCCGGTCCGGGGCGCGCAGCACGGCGGACGGGTGCACGGTCGCGATCACGTCGTGGTCCTCGACCCGCTCCACCTGCCCGCGCCGCTCGCTGACCTTGAACGAGCTGCCCAGCACGGCCTTGGCGGCCGTCGCACCCAGGCACACCACGAGGTCGGGGCGCACCCGCGCCAGCTCGGCCCGCAGCCACGGCAGGCAGGCCAGGACCTCGCCCCGCGTCGGCGACTTGTGGATGCGCCGCTTCCCGCGCTCGGCGGGGACGAACTTGAAGTGCTTGACCGCGTTGGTCAGGTAGACGCCCTCACGGGCCAGGTCGGCCTCGTCCAGCGCCTTGTCCAGCAGCCGCCCGGCGGGCCCGACGAACGGCTCGCCCTGCCGGTCCTCCACGTCGCCGGGCTGCTCCCCGACGAGCACGAGCCGGGCGTCCTCCGGCCCCGCGCCGAACACGGTCTGCGTGGCGGGCTCGTAGAGGTCGCAGCCCCGGCACCCGGCCGCCGCACGGCGCAGCGCCGCCAGGTCCGCGCCTTCCGGCACGAACGAGGCGGCGCTGGTGGTCCGGTCAGTGGTCGTTGCCACGGAAGGCGTCCTTGACCTTCTCCCCTGCCTGCTTGAGCGAGCCCTTGGCCTGCTCGGTGCGCCCCTCGGCCTGCCACTGCTCGTTGTCGGTGGCGTCGCCGACCGCCGCCTTGGCCTTGCCCTTGAGCTCCTCGGCCTTGTTGTTGAGCTTGTCGTCGGTGCCCATGACCGTCCTCTCGTCGGCGGTTCGCTTGCACCGGACGAGTACCCGCCACCCGGACGGGGAAACTCCGACGCATGACCGCACGCATCGAAGCCATCGCCCTCGACTGCCCGTCGGACCAGGTCAAGGCCCTGGAGGAGTTCTGGTGCGCGGCCCTCGGGCACCACGTCGCCGGCCGCTGGAAGGACCCCAAGGGGGTCGAGTACACCGAGCTGGCGGGTGACGGCCCGACGCTCGTGCTGCAACCCGTCACCGGGCCGAAGCGGACCAAGAACCGGGTGCACCTCGACCTCGCGCCCGACGGCGACCGGGACGCGGAGGTGACCCGGCTCACCGGCCTGGGCGCACGCGTGGTCGACGCCGACCCGGCCCTGCCGTGGGTGGTGTGCGCCGACCCCGCGGGCAACGAGTTCTGCGTGCTCCCGGCGCGCTGAAGCCCCTCCGCTTGCACCTCACCGGCCCTCCTCTACTACGGTGATCGTCTACGCGGTTGAAAAGCCAGCCGCAAGCCACCCGGCACCCGCAAGGGCACCTGGGTCAGCGAGAGCTGTGGGCTTGCCGGTGCTGGCACCCGCGTGTCCTGACGCTCTCGCACTGCTGGCCTGGCTGACCGGTACCGACGTGCGAGAGAGGAGCCCGACCGTGGTCGGGGACAACGGGCGTGACGATTCGCTGACCGCGCGGATCGCCGGCCTCGAGGCCGAGATCGTGGGACTGCGCAAAGCCGTGCAGACGCGCACGGTGATCGGACAGGCCACCGGCCTGATATCCGCGGTGCAGGGCTGCACGCCCCAGGAGGGCTTCCAGCTCCTGGTGCGGATGTCGCAGCACCACAACGTGAAGCTGCACACGATCGCGCTGAAGTTGCTCGACCTCTCCGCCGAGCTGGGACCCCGGCAGGCGGTGCGCGCCGTGCACGCCTCCACCGAACCGCACGACGTCCCGATCGTCGTCTCGCAGTGGCCCGGGGTGGAGGTCGTGCACGCCGCGCGCAGGCTCGTCGCGGCCTACGACGCCGCCCAGGGTTCGGGCGACGACCGGCCGGAGGTGCGAAGACAGCTCGCCGACCAGGTCGAGCTGGCCGGTCGGCTGCTGGCGGAGAAGCTCAGCGAGGTGGGCTGGCTGGCCCCGGACCAGGGTCCGTGACGGGGCCGTCCAGGATCGCGAAGGAGTCGGCGGGCAGGTGCACCGCCTGCCCGTCCACCTTCACCTCGGCCGACGCCAGCAGCACCCCGGCCGGCTCGACGTCCAGCCGCACCTCGGCGTCCTCCCCCAGGTTGCACACCACCCGCAGCCCGCCGCGGTGCAGCACGAGGACCGAGCCCTCCTCCCGCACGCCGAACCGGTCCAGCCTCGGGTCGGCCAGCTCGGGGCGGGTCCGGCGCAGCGCGATCAGCGACCGGTAGAGGTCGACCAGCTCGCGGTGGCCCGGCTCGGACACCTCGTCCCAGCGCAGCGTGGACCGCCGCACGGTCTCCGGGTCGATCGGGTCGGGCACCTCCGACTCGCCCCAGCCGTGGCGGCCGAACTCGCGCCGCCGCCCGGTGCGCACGGCCTCGGCCAGCTCCGGGTCCGGGAAGGACGCGAAGAACTGCCACGGCGTGCTCGCCGCCCACTCCTCGCCCATGAAGATCATCGGCGTGTAGGGGGAGCACAGCACGATCGCCGCGCCCACGGCCTGCCGCTGCCAGGGCACCGCCGCCGACAGCCGGTCGCCGGCGGCGCGGTTGCCGACCTGGTCGTGGTTCTGCAGGTAGGCCAGGAACCGGTAGCCGGGCAGCCGGTCGCGGTCCACCGGGCGGCCGTGGCGGCGGCCCCGGAACGACGACCACGTGCCGGCGTGCAGGAACACCTCGCGCAGGGTCCGGCCCAGCTCGCCCTCGAAGTCCGGGTAGTAGCCGAACGTCTCGCCGGTCAGCGCCACGTGCAGCGCGTGGTGCAGGTCGTCGGCCCACTGGGCGTGCAGGCCGTAGCCGCCGCCCTCCCGGGCCGTCACGAGCCTGGCGTCGTTGAGGTCGGACTCGGCGATCAGCGTCAGCGGCCGGCCCACGGCGGCCGACAACGCGTCCACCTCGACGGCGAGCTGTTCCAGCACGTGCAGCGCGCTGCGGTCCACGAGGGCGTGCACGGCGTCCAGGCGCAGCCCGTCGACGTGGAAGTCCCGCAGCCAGCCCAGCGCGTTGTCCACGACGTACCGGCGCACCTCGTCGGCGCCCTCGCCGTCGAGGTTCAGGCCCGGTCCCCAGTCGTTGCTGCCCGCGAAGTACGGCCCGAACCGGTCGAGGTACGCGCCGGACGGCCCGAGGTGGTTGTAGACGACGTCCAGGACCACGGCGAGCCCGCGCCCGTGGCAGGCGTCCACGAACCGCTTGAACCCGTCCGGCCCGCCGTAGGGCTCGTGCACCGCGCCCCACAGCACCCCGTCGTAGCCCCAGCCCGCGGCGCCGTCGAACGCGTTGACCGGCAGCACCTCGACGTGCGTGACGCCCAGGTCGACCAGGTGGTCCAGCCGCCCGATCGCGCCGTCGAACGTGCCCTCGGGCGTGAACGTGCCGATGTGCAGTTCGTAGAGCACCGCGCCGGGCAGCGCCCGCCCGGTCCACCGGTGGTCGGTCCACTCGAACGCGGAGTGGTCGTACACCCGCGACGTCCCGTGCACCCCGGCCGGCTGCCACCGCGACCGCGGGTCGGGCAGCACGTCGTCGGAGTCGCCCAGCAGGAACCCGTAGTCGAGCCCGTCCGCGTCGCAGTGCCACCACCCGCCGGCGCCGGCCGTCATCTCGTGGTCCCGACCGTCGACCCGGACCCGGACGCGCTCGTGCGCCGGCGCCCACACCGAGAAAGTCACTGATCTCCTCTTACCAGCAGTGCCACGGGGTAGCGGTCCAGCAGGTCCGCGAGCAGCGGTCCGGCCGGCCGGGAGGTGAGCACGTCGGTCCACTCCCCCGGCGGCAGCGGGAGCACCGTGTCGCCCCAGCCGCCCACCGCCGCCAATCCCACCGGGAGCCGGGTCGCCACCGCGACCAGACCGGTCCGTTCGAACGCGACTACGTGCGGTGCGGCCCGGCCCGACGCGGGCAGCGGCCGGTAGCCGCGGAACAGCTCGGGCCGTTCCCGGCGCAACCGCAGCGCGCGCTGCACCACCAGCAGCTTCGCCGCGCCCGAGTCGTCCACGTCGGGCAGCCAGCCGTCCTCGATCCGGGCCAGCAGCCGCCGCCGCACGTCGTAGTCCACGGGCCGCCGGTTGTCCGGGTCGACCAGGGAGAGGTCCCACAGCTCGGTGCCCTGGTACACGTCCGGCACGCCGGGCGCGGTGAGCTGCACGAGCTTCTGCCCGAGCGCGTTGGACCAGCCCGGCGCGACGATCCGGTCCACGAACGAGGCCACCTCGGCGGCCACCGGGCCGGCCAGCACCTCGTCGGGCCACGCCGCCACGGCCGCCTCGAACTCCTCGTCGTGGTCGACCCACGTCGTGCGGACCTTCGACTCCTTGGCCGCCTTGTCCAGGTAGGCGCGCATCCGGTCGGCGCCGATCGGCCACGCGCCGACCAGCGACTGCCACGCCAGCAGGTTCAGCGACGGCTCGTCGATCGGGTGCGCGGCGGTCCACCGGCGCACCGCCTCGGCGAACTCGCCGGACAGCTCGGACAGCACCGCGAGCCGGGCCCGCACGTCCTCGGACCGCTTGGTGTCGTGCGTCGACAGGGCCGTCATCGCCGCCGGCGACCCCGCCTCCCGCGCCGCCGCCCGCGCGTGGAACTCCGCCGGCGGCACGCCGAACCGGTCCGGCGCGCCGCCCACCTCGTTGAGCGCCACGAACCGGGTGAACCGGTAGAAGGCCGTGTCCTCGGTGCCCTTGGCGACCACCATGCCGGAGGTCTGCTGGACGCGGGTGGCCAGCTCGCCGTGCGGCTCGGCCCGGACCTGCCGGTCCAGCTCGCGCGCCGCGGGCGAGGTCGAGGCGCCCACCGCCGCCGTCCACGCGTCGAGCCCCTCGGGCAGGTAGGAGCGGTAGACCGGGAACGCCGCCATGACCTCGGCGACCGCCCGTTCCGCCTCCTCCCGGTCCACGCCGCGCACCAGGGCGGCGATCCGGCGCACCTCGGCGCGCAGGATCGACCCCGTGACCAGGTCGCGGGACTCCCGCTCGACCGCGGCGAAGTCGGTGGGCGCGCCCAGCCCGCCGGCCAGCGCGGTGAACGCCTCCTCGCCCGCCGGGTCCACGAACAGCCCGCACACCTCGCGCAACGCGTCGTAGCCCGTGGTGCCGTCCGCAGGCCAGCTCGCGGGCAGCCGCTCGTCCGCGCCGAGGATCTTCTCCACCACCAGCCACACGCCGGCGCGCTCCTTGAGCCGCCGCACGTACCCGCCGGGGTCGGCCAGGCCGTCCGGGTGGTCCACCCGCAGCCCGGTCACCTCGCCCGCCGCCACCCACCGCAGCACCTCGCCGTGGGTGGCGTCGAACACCTCCGGGTCCTCCACCCGCACCGCCGCGAGGGTGGTGATGTCGAAGAACCGCCGGTAGTTCAGCTCGGTGTTGCCGCGCCGCCAGTGCACCAGCCGGTAGTGCTCGTGCTCCTCCTCCGACGCCTCGTCGGCGGCGAACGGCAGCAGCAGCGGCCCGGAGTCCCAGTCGATGTCGAAGAACTTCGCGTACCGGGACTCCCGGCCGTGCCGCAGCACGTCCCACCACCACTTGTTGACGTCGTCCGGGCCGACGGCCATGTGGTTGGGCACGATGTCGAGCACGAACCCGAGGCCGGCCCGCCGCAGCGCCTTGTGCAGCGACACCCGGCCCGTCTCGCCGCCCAGCTCCTCCCGGGCGCGGGTCGGGTCGACCACGTCGTAGCCGTGCGTGGAGCCGGGCACGGCCTCCAGCACCGGTGACGCGTACAGCGCGCCCACGCCCAGCGCGTCGAGGTAGTCGACCACGGCCTCGGCGTCGGCGAACGTGAACCCGGGGGTGAACTGGATGCGGTAGGTCGACGCGGGAGGCGCGCCGTGGGGGCCGCTCACTCCTGCTCCACCCGCTGGAGCACGACCAGCGACCGGGCCACGAGCGTGACCTTGCCGCCCGCGGGCACCGGCTCCCCCGCGTCCGGCGGGGTCACCGCGCCGGACGCGGTGTCGATCACGACCGTCCACTGGGGACCGTAGCCCTCCTCCGGGAGCGTGACCTCGATGTCCTCGTCGTGCGCGTTGAACGCGAGCAGGAACGAGTCGTCCAGCACGCGCATGCCGCGCTGGTCGAGGTCGGGTATGCCCTCGCCGTTGAGGAACACCACGACGCAGCGGCCGAAGTCGTCACCCCAGTTCCGCTCCGTCATCTCTTCACCCGAAGGCGTGAACCAGGCGATGTCGCGCAGCTCGTCGCCCTTGCGGATCGGCTTGCCCTGGAAGAACCGGCGCCGCCGCAGCACGGGGTGCTGCCTGCGGAACTCGGTCAGGGCGGAGGTGAACTCCAGCAGGTCGCGGTTCTTCTCGGCCAGCGTCCAGTCCACCCAGGACAGCTCGTTGTCCTGGCAGTAGGCGTTGTTGTTGCCCTTCTGGGTGCGGCCCAGCTCGTCGCCGTGCAGCAGCATCGGCACGCCCTGCGACAGCAACATGGTCGCCAGCAGGTTGCGGCGCTGCCGGGCCCGCAGGTCGTTGACCTCGGGGTCGTCGGTCGGCCCCTCGACGCCGCAGTTCCACGACCGGTTGTCGTCCGCGCCGTCGCGGCCGTCCTCGCCGTTGGCGTCGTTGTGCTTGCCGTTGTAGGAGACCAGGTCGTTGAGCGTGAACCCGTCGTGCGCGGTGACGAAGTTGATCGACGCGTACGGCCGGCGGCCGTCGTCCTGGTAGAGGTCCGACGAGCCGGTGATGCGGGACGCGAACTCGCCCAGCGTGGCGGGCTCGCCGCGCCAGAAGTCGCGCACCGTGTCGCGGTACTTGCCGTTCCACTCCGTCCACAGCGGCGGGAAGTTGCCCACCTGGTAGCCGCCCGGCCCGACGTCCCACGGCTCGGCGATCAGCTTGACCTGGCTCACCACCGGGTCCTGCTGCACCAGGTCGAAGAACGTGGACAGCCGGTCCACGTCGTAGAACTCGCGGGCCAGGGTCGCGGCCAGGTCGAACCGGAACCCGTCGACCCGCATCTCCGTCACCCAGTAGCGCAGCGAGTCCATGATGAGCTGCAACGTGTGCGGGCTGCGCACGTTCAGCGAGTTCCCGGTGCCGGTGTAGTCCATGTAGAACTTCGGCTCGTCGTCCACCAGCCGGTAGTACGCCTGGTTGTCGATGCCGCGCATGGACACCGTGGGGCCCAGGTGGTTGCCCTCGGCGGTGTGGTTGTAGACCACGTCGAGGATGACCTCGATGCCCGCCTCGTGCAGGGCGCGCACCATGCCCTTGAACTCCTGCACCTGGTTCGCCGACTCCGGCATCGCCGCGTAACCGGCGTGCGGCGCGAAGAACCCGATCGTGTTGTAGCCCCAGTAGTTGCGCAGGCCCTTCTGCTGCAGCGCGTGGTCGTTGACGAAGTGGTGCACCGGCATCAGCTCGACCGCCGTGACGCCGAGGCCCTTGAGGTGGTCGATCACCGAGGGGTGTGCCAGGCCCGCGTACGTGCCGCGCAGCCCCTCCGGCACCTCGGGGTGCTGCATGGTCAGGCCGCGCACGTGGGTCTCGTAGATGACCGACTCGTTGTACGGCGTCTTCGGCGGGCGGTCGTTCGCCCAGTCGAAGAACGGGTTGACCACGACCGACAGCGGCACGTGGCCCGCCGAGTCGAGGTCGTTGCGCGCGGACGGGTTGTCGAACCGGTAGTCGAACAGCGACTCGTGCCAGTCGACGTCGCCCGTGATCGCCTTGGCGTACGGGTCGATGAGCAGCTTGTTCGGGTTGCAGCGCAGACCGCGGTCCGGGTCGTACGGACCGTGCACGCGATAACCGTACTTCTGCCCCGGACCGACCCCGAGCAGGTAGCCGTGGTGGACGAAGCCGTCCACCTCCGGCAGCCGGACGCGGGTCTCGGTCCCGTCGTCGTCGAACAGGCACAGCTCGACGTACTCCGCGACTTCGGAGAAGAGGGTGAAGTTGGTGCCCACGCCGTCGTAAGCGGCGCCGAGCGGGTAGGGAGTTCCGGGCCACGGCCGCACAGGGATTCCTCCGGACGAGCTTGGACGATCGACCCCTACCGTTCTAGATCACGTTCTGCCGCCGTGCGACCGGACGAGCTGTCCGCGCGCGGCGACCAGCAGGAGCCTGGCCTCTTGCAGTTCGCAGTAGCGCAGGTGCTCGCAGGCGGCCTCGGCGCAGGCCACCGCCTGGGCCAGCGCCGCGTCCGAGCCCGCGTCGGTGCGCCGCAGAGCGTCCCGAAGGGACTCTTCCGCGTGGCTCGCGCCGGCGAGCGGGTCGGCGAGGTTCGACGGGCGGACGGCCACCAGGACCCGCTCCACGGCGGTCTCCAGGGCGTCCGTCGGCCTGCTGTGGGGGATCATCTGCTCGGGCACCAGCCCGGTACGGGACACCAAGTCGGTGTTCACGGGAGACTGCCACCTCCAACCTTGGCGCGGGTGACTGGTTGACGATACTCCGCGGCGGTGCCGCGCGCTGTGACGTGCCGGTGTCGCTTCATGACGAACCGGTTCCCGGTGCGCGACCCGCGGCCAACGCCGCGGCCACCGCGCGCACGCCCGGCTCGGCGAACAGGTCGGCGAGCGGGACCGGGAGCGGGATGCGCCAGTTCGGGTACTGGTCGGTGGTGCCCGGCAGGTTGGGCTGGCGCAGCTCGCCCAACGCGTCCTGCGGCGAGGTCAGCACGAGCGCCGACCGGGCTTTCGCCAGCAGGGCGTGGAACGCGGTAACCACATCATCGGCGGCCAGGCCTTCCTGCTTGAGGAGTTCGAGCAACTCGCCGCGCTCGCGCTCGGCTGCCCCGTATTCCCCGTCCGCGGGCCCGTCAAACAACCCCAGTTCGGCTCGCACCCGAACGTGTTCGGCGGCGAGGAACCCGGCCACCGTCGGCAGGTCGTGGGTGGAGATGCTGGCCATGGCCGACGCGGTCCACTTCTCCGGCGGGATCAGCGGGTGGTCGGGCAGGTCGTACTCCCGTTGGAACCACAGCACGGCCGAGCTGAGCATGCCGTGCTCGTGCAACGCCTCGGTGACCTTCGGCTCGACCGTGCCCAGGTCCTCGCCCACGACGACCGCGCCCGCGCGGTGCGCCTCCAGCGCCAGCACCGCGAGCATCGCCTCGGAGTCGTAGTGCACGTACGTGCCGCGCTTGGGCGGTTCGCCCGGCGGGATCCACCACAGCCGCCACAGGCCCGCCACGTGGTCGATGCGGATGCCGTCCGCGTGCCGCAGCACGCTGCGCACCACGGCCCGGAACGGCTCGTAGCCCTGCTCGGCGAGCCGGTCGGGCCGCCACGGCGGCAGCCGCCAGTCCTGGCCCAGGCGGCTGAACGCGTCCGGTGGCGCGCCGACCGTGACGTCCGCGGCGAACGCGTCCCGCACGGCCCACGTGTCCGCCCCGCCGGGGTGCACGCCCACGGGCAGGTCGTGCACGATGCCGACGGGCATGCCCGCGTCGCGCGCGGCCCGGCGGGCGGCGGCGAGCTGCTGCTCGCACAGCTCCTGGAGCCACGCGTGGAACGCCACCCGTTCGGGGTCGGGGGTGGCGGTCGCGGGGTCGCGCTGCTCGGGCGGCCACTCGCGCCAGTCCGGGCCGTGCCGCTCGGCCAGCGCGCAGAACCGGGCGAAGTCGCGCAGCTCGCCCTCGGGCTCGCGGTGCCCGACGTGCCGCCAGAGCAGCTCCAGCGCCTGCGCCTTGGCCCGCCACACGGCGTCGTAGTCGATCAGCTCGGTGTCGCCGGGCGGGCGCAGCGCGTCGACCGCCGCGCGGGTGGCCTCGTCGGCGTCCCGGTACGCCGGGATGTCGGAGATCCGCAGGTAGAGGGGGTTGGCGAAGCGGCGGCTCGACGGCGAGTAGGGCGAGCGCTCCACCGGCGTGGTCGGGCTGATCGCCTGCACCGGGTTGACCAGCAGCACGCCCGCACCCAGCTCGGCGGCGCTGCGCCGGGCCAGCGTGGCCAGGTCGCCGTAGTCGCCCATGCCCCACGACTCGGCCGAGCGCATGGCGTAGAGCTGGAGCATCCAGCCCCACGACCGGGGGACGGGCGCGAGCCGGCGCGGGGCGACGATCACGGTGCGCCCGCCGAGCCGGTGGTAGCCGAGCGGCAGCGCGGCGGGCAGCCCGACCCGGCCGCCGTCCTCCAGCTCGACCACGCGGTCCGGGCCGGGGTCGTCCAGGACGTCGCCCTCGCGCAGCACGATCGTGCGCGGTGGCGGCTTCGGGGCGGCGAGCGCGCGGCGCACCGCCTCGGGCGTGGACGCGTCCACGTCCAGTTGCGCGAGCACCGCGACGACCACGTCGGGGTCGACGTCGGCGCGGCGTTGATCGGCGTCCTCGTAGTGGGTGGCCACGCCGTGGGCCTCGGCCAGTGCCGCCAGCTCGTCGTCCACGTCGGACAGCTTCGCCTTCCCCGTCGGTCCGAATCCAGGCCGGTGACAAGTGGTCACCCGATGGTTGCAGGAGGTTGCCCGGGGTTAATAACCCAGCCGAGTGAGGTTCAAACCAGGGAGGTCAACTCCGGCGCGCCGGACCGGTCGACTCGCGCACGACGAGCTGCACCGACGGGGGCTCGGTGTCGTCGTCCTCGCCGCGCAGGCGGGCCAGCAGGACGTCCACGGCGTGCTCGCCGCGCTCCCGCCAAGCGCCCTCGACGGCCGTCATGCCGACGGCGCGGGCCAGGTCCGTGCCCTCCAGGCTGACCAGCGAGACGTCGCCGGGCACCTCCCGGCCGTCGCGGCGCAGCCGCAGGAACACGCCCAGCGCCACCTCGCCGCTCGTGCTGATCACCGCGGACGGCAGCCGCTCGCCGTCGAGCAGCGCGTCCACCACCTGCTCGCCGCCCGCCACCGTCGAGGACGACCACAGGGTCCACTCGGGACGGACCGCGAGACCCTCCGCGACCAGCACCTCGTCGTAGGACTCGTCGATGTCGCCCGCCAGCACGAGCGCCACGTCCCGGTGCCCGGCCCCCGCGAGGTGCCCGACCGCCAGCCGCAGCGCCTCCCGCAGGTCGTCGTCCCAGACCGCGACCACCGGCACGTCCAGGCCGTCCAGGGCCGCCTGCTCGGCGTCGGTGAGGTTGACCGCCAGCGCCAGCACGCCGTCCACCCGCCGGGCCAGCGGCAGCTCCTCGAAGAAGCGGCGGCGCGCGTCGGCGTCGCGGAGCACGTAGAGCAGCACGTCGTAGCCGGCCTCCCGCAACGCGCCCTCCGCGCCCGCGAGCAGGTCGCCCCGGCCGACGTCCGCGGTGAGCACGGCGATCGCGTACCGCCGGCCGCCGGCGAGGCTGGACGCGTCCCGGGCGATGGCGTACCGCATGCGCTTCGCGACCTCGGTGACGTACCGGCGGGTCGCCTCGGACACGCCGGGCTCGCCGCGCAGCGCCCGCGACACCGTCGCCGCGGACACCCCGGCGGCCCGCGCCACGTCGGACATGCTCGTCAACTCACACCTCCCGGCCTGGTACGAGATTAGCGAGAACCGTACGGTTGCCCGGGCGCGAGCACCCCGCGCGACGTGATCGGCACACCGCGGAAGGACGTCCATGAAGCCCGGCGACCAGGCACCCGACTTCACCCTGCCCGACCAGGACGGCGTCGACCGGACCCTGTCCGACCTGCTCGCCGACGGCCCCGTGGTGCTGTTCTTCTACCCCGCCGCGATGACCGCCGGGTGCACCGCGGAGAGCTGCCACTTCCGGGACCTGGCGGCGGAGTTCGCCCAGGTCGGGGCGCAGCGGGTGGGCATCAGCCCGGACCCGGTGCGGCGGCAGCGGGAGTTCGCCGACCGGCACGGCTTCGACTACCCGCTGCTGTCCGACGACGCAGGCGGGGTGGCCGCCCGGTTCGGCGTGAAGCGCCGCTTCGGCCCGCTGCCGGTGAAGCGGCACACGTTCGTGATCGACACCGACCGGACCGTGATCGAAGTCATCAAATCGGAGTTCGCCATGGCCGCCCACGCGGACAAGGCGCTGGAAGTCCTGCGCCGGCGGACCGACCGCACCCCCTAGCCGCCCCGGCGGCCGGGCGGCCTCGGCAGCGGGCGCTGCCCGACACCCCCGCCCCGACACCCCTGCCCCGGCCCGAGCCGGTCCGAGCCGCCTCGGGCCGGCTGCCGGGCTCGAACCGGCCCCGCCCGCCGCCCGACACCGCGCCGAACCCGCCTCCGAGCGGGGTCCGCGCCGATCGCCGGCCACCGCCGCCGCCACCATCGCCGCCACCATCGCCGTCGCCGCCACCGTCGCCGCCACCGTCGCCGCCACCGTCGCCGCCACCGCCACCGCCACCGCCACCGCCACCGTCGCCGTCGCCCGAGCGCGCCACCGTCCTCCGAGTGGCGCGTAGTGCCTGGTCAGGGGCGGTCGGTCGGCGGTCGGTCGTCCTCCGGCCGGGGTGCGGCCCCGAGGCCCGCCAGCACGAAGTCCGCGATCTCCTCCCCCAGGCGGGTCGGCGACTTCGGCCCGTCCGGGCGGTACCAGGTCGGCAGTTGGTTGACCACGCCCAGCGCGATCAGGACCGCCGTGTCGGCGGGCACGGCGGAGCTGAAGCGGCCCGTCCGCTGGGCCTGCTCGACCACCGCCCGGAACGTCTCGTGGTACCGGCGGCGCTCGGCCCGGAAGTTCGCCATCCGGCCCGCGTCCAGCCGGTGCTTCTCGCGCACGAACACCGCCGTCTCGTCCACGCTCGCCGCGGTCGTCTCGACCAGGCTCACCAGGATCCGCCGCACCGTGGTCGCCGGGTCGAGCCCGGCCGCGACGATCCCGTCCAGGTCGGCCATCTGCCGCCCGATCAGCGACCGGTAGATCTCGAACAGCAGGTCGTCCTTGGACTGGAAGTAGTGGTAGAGCGCGCCCTTGGTGACCGAGGCGGCCTCGACCACCTCCTGCACGGTCGTGGCGTCGAACCCCTTCGCGGCGAACAACCGCACGGCCGCGCCCACGATCCGCTCGGGCGTCGCCCCGGTCCGCCGCGCCACCGTCAGGCCCCCGGAGCCAGCGCGCGCACGAGGTCGAGCGGGTCCCCGCCGGTGGGCAGCAGGGCGATGACGGGCGTGTCCACGCCGTTGGCCGCGTACTCCGCCACCCGCGCCCGGCACGCGGCCACGCTGCCGTGCACGACCAGCGCGTCCACCACCTCGTCGGGGACGAGCGCGCCCGCGCCACGCCGGTCGCCGGCCGCCCACGCCTCGTGCATCGGGCGCAGCGCCTCGCCGCGCCCCAGCCAGTCGTGGAACGCCGCGTAGGCGGGCACGGTCAGGTACGTGCTGATCAGCACGCGCCCGAGCGCGCGGGCGGCGTCGGCGTCCTCGGTCGGGCAGACGAAGATCCGGGCGGCGAGTTCCCCCGCGCCCAGCTCGGCCCGCACCTTCGGCACGTCCTCGACGCCGAGCCAGTTGGTGATCGCGCCGTCCGCCTCGCGCCCGGCGAGCCGCAGCATGCCGGGGCGCAGCGCGGCGAGCATGATCGGCACCGGCTGCGCGGGCGTCCGCTCCAGCCGGAACCCGCGCACGGAAAACGTCTCGTAGTCCTCCGACACCTTCCCGCCCGCCAGGGCCGCCTTGAGGAACCGCAGCGTGTCCCGCGTGCGCTTGAACGGCTCGGCGAACGGCACGCCGTTCCACCGCTCCACGATCGCGGGCGAGGACGAGCCGATGCCGAGCACGAACCGCCCGCCGGTCACCTCGGCCAGCGTGGCGGCCGTCATGGCCAGCGTGGCCGGGCCGCGCGTGTAGACGGGGGCGATCGCCGTGCCCAGCCGGACCCGGTCGGACCACTGCGCGGCCAGCGCCAGCGGGGTGAAGGCGTCCGTGCCGGCGGTCTCGGCGGACCACACGTCCGTGTAGCCCAGCTCGGCCAGCTCGGCCACCAGCGCGCGGTGGTCGAGCACCGGCACGCCGGTCAGCGGCAGGGTGATTCCCCAACGGCCCACGATCGCCTCCCTGAAGGTGTCGACCGCCACCGTACCGCAGGTACCGACCAGTCGGTATGCCCGTCACGCGACCAGCGCGCACGACCTGACCTGCCACGTCGTGCGGAGAAGCGGTCCGAACCGGGCCTAGGCTCGCCGCCCTGCCGGCACTCCCCGCCGGAACGACCCCTGCCGGGTCGGGGGCCGGGCTCCGGTCTCGTATACACAAAAGAC
>NZ_JBHYXZ010000059.1:0-21424 GCF_042752395.1 Actinosynnema sp. NPDC059335
GGGACCGCACCGCGCGGTCCCGGCCCCGGTTCGGGAACTCCTCGTCCGGCACGGATCGCGGCGAGCCGGTTGCTCCGTTTTCGTGACTAATTAACACGAACTCTGGCGAGCTGGTAAAAGCTGCATCACACTGCCCAACGAGTCAACTCCCTGCACTGGCTCGAGGAGTCCCCGATGAACACGTTCGCACGCACCGCCACCGCCCTCCTGGCCGCCGTCGGGCTGGCCGCGCTCGGGGTGGCCGGCGCCGCCCAGGCCGCGCCCGTCGTCGAAGACCACGCCATGGGCTCGCAGATCGCCAAGCACGAAGGGCGCGGCGACCAGCGCGGCGCCCCGCCGGCCGACCCGGGCGTCCAGGCCGTCGTGTACGGCATCGACGTGAGCGGGCACCAGGGCAACGTCGACTGGAACTACTGGTGGGGCCAGGGCAAGCGGTTCGCCTACGTCAAGGCCACCGAGAGCACCACCTACCGCAACCCGTACTTCGCCCAGCAGTACAACGGGTCCTACAACGTCGGCATGATCCGCGGCGCGTACCACTTCGCGCTGCCCGACCGGTCCTCCGGCGCCACCCAGGCCGACTACTTCGTCAACAACGGCGGCGGCTGGTCCCGCGACGGCAAGACCCTGCCCGGCGCGCTGGACATGGAGTACAACCCGTACGGCTCCACCTGCTACGGGCTGTCCCCGTCGGCCATGACCGCCTGGATCAAGTCGTTCAGCGACCGCTACCAGGCCCGCACCGGGCGCTGGCCGGTCATCTACACGTCCACCAGCTGGTGGAGCCAGTGCGTGAACGGCGACTTCAGCTCCACCAACCCGCTGTGGGTCGCCCGCTACTCGTCCACCGTCGGCGCGCTGCCGTACGCGTGGCCGTTCTACACGTTCTGGCAGTACTCGTCCTCGCCGATCGACCAGAACCAGTTCAACGGCGCCTACGACCGGCTCCAGGTCCTGGCCACCGGCTGATCGCGGACGGGGGGGGGGGGGGGGGCGCGGCCCCCCCCCCCGCCCCCCCCCCGCGCCGCGCCCCGACCGGCCGACCCGCGCGGTCAGTCGAACAGCGCGGGGAGGGTGCCCTCCCACGCCTCGCGCAGCTCGGCGAGCGGCAGCGAGCCCAGGTCCTGGACCTCCAGCGCGTCGGACTCCGGGTCCACCACGCCGACCTTGCGCCACGGCAGGCCGCGCGCGGTGCACATGTCGGTGAACCGCAGCTCCTCCGTGCGCGGCACGGCCACCAGCACGCGGCCCGCGGACTCGCTGAACAGCTCGGTGAACAGGTCGCCCTCGAGGAACACCCGCGCGCCGACCTCGCCGATCAGGCACGTCTCCACCAGCGCCTGCGCCAGGCCGCCGTCGGACAGGTCGTGCGCGGCCGACAGCATGCCGTCCCGCGAACCCGCCACCAGCACCTCGCCCAGCAGCTTCTCCCGCGCCAGGTCCACCTTCGGCGGCAGACCGCCCAGGTGGCCGTGCACGACGTGCGCCCACTCCGAGCCGCCGAACTCCTCGCGCGTCTCGCCGAGCAGCAGCAGCGTCTCGCCCGCCTCCGCGCCGATCCCGGTCGGGATGCGGCGGCGGACGTCGTCGATCACGCCCAGCACGCCCACCACCGGCGTCGGCAGGATCGCCGTCGAACCGGTCTGGTTGTAGAAGCTGACGTTGCCGCCGGTCACCGGGATGCCCAGCTCGGCGCACCCGTCCGCGAGGCCCTTCACGGCCCGCTCGAACTGCCACATCACCGCCGGGTCCTCCGGCGAGCCGAAGTTCAGGCAGTTCGTGACCGCGACCGGCGTCGCGCCCGTGGTGGCCACGTTGCGGTACGCCTCGGCCAGCGCCAGCTGCGCGCCCGCGTACGGGTCGAGCTTGGCGTAGCGGCCGTTGCAGTCCGTGGACAGCGCCACGCCCCGGTGGGTCGACTCGTCGATGCGGATCATGCCGGAGTCGGCGGGCTGCGCGAGCACCGTGCCGCCGCGCACGTACCGGTCGTACTGCTGGGTCACCCACCGCTTCGAGGCCAGGTTCGGCGACGCGGCCATCGTCTTGACCAGGTCCAGCAGCTCGTCCTTCGCGGGCCGGGGCAGCCGGTCCGGGGTGTCGGCCTGCACCGCGTCCTGGTCGGCCGGGCGCTCGATCGGCCGGTCGTACACCGGGCCCTCGTGCGCCACGGTCCGCGGCGGCACGTCCAGCACGACCTCGTCGTGCCAGGTGATGACGAGCCGGTCGCCCTCGGTGACCTCGCCGATCTCGGTCGCGATGACGTCCCACTTCGCGCAGACCGCCATGAACGCGTCCAGGTCCTCCGGCCGCACGACCGCGCACATGCGCTCCTGCGACTCGCTGGACAGGATCTCCGCGGGCGTCATGCCCGAGGCGCGCAGCGGCACCCGGTCCAGGTGCACGAGCATGCCGCCGTCACCGGCGCTGGCCAGCTCCGACGTCGCGCACGCCAGCCCCGCGCCGCCCAGGTCCTGGATGCCGACCACGATCCGCTGCGCGAACAGCTCCAGGCAGCACTCGATGAGCACCTTCTCGGTGAACGGGTCGCCCACCTGCACGCTGGGCAGCTTCTTCCGCTTCCCGGCGCTGTCGTCGAACGTCTCGCTGGCCAGCACGGACACGCCGCCGATGCCGTCCAGGCCGGTCCGCGCGCCGAACAGGACGACCTTGTTGCCGGTGCCCGAGGCGTGCGCGAGGTGCAGGTCCTCGACCCGCATCGCGCCCACGCACAGCGCGTTGACCAGCGGGTTGCCCGCGTAGGACGCGTCGAACACGATCTCGCCGCCGATGTTGGGCAGGCCGAGGCAGTTGCCGTAGCCGCCCACGCCGGCCACGATGCCGGGCAGCACCCGGCGGGTGTCCGGCGCGTCGGCCGGGCCGAACCGCAGCGGGTCCATCACGGCCAGCGGACGCGCGCCCATCGCCAGGATGTCCCGCACGATGCCGCCGACGCCCGTCGCCGCGCCCTGGTAGGGCTCGACGTAGGACGGGTGGTTGTGGCTCTCGGCCTTGAACGTGATCGCCCAGCCGTCGCCGATGTCGACCACGCCCGCGTTCTCGCCGATGCCCGCGAGCATCTTCGCGCGCATCTCGTCGGTCGTGGTCTCGGAGAAGTACTTCAGGTGCACCTTGGACGACTTGTAGGAGCAGTGCTCGCTCCACATCACCGAGTACATGGCCAGCTCGGCGTCCGTGGGGCGGCGGCCCAGGATCTCCTTGATGCGGGCGTACTCGTCGTCCTTCAGGCCCAGCTCCTTGTAGGGCTGCTCCTGGTCGGGCGTGTTCTTCGCGTTCTCGACGGTGTCGACGGCCATCACGCGCCCACCACCGAGTCGACGAGGGAGAGGAACATGCCGAGGCCGTCGTCCGTCGGCCCGGTGAGCGCGTCGATCGCGTGCTCGGGGTGCGGCATGAGGCCGACGACCCGGCCGTTGGCGCTGGTGATGCCCGCGATGTCGTTGCGCGAGCCGTTGGGGTTCTCGCCGACGTAGCGGAACACCACGCGGCCCTCGCCCTCCAGTTCGTCCACAGTGGACTTGTCGGCCTGGTAGCCGCCCTCGCCGGACTTCAGCGGCACGAGGATCTCCGCGCCCCGGTCGTACCGGGTGGTCCAGGCGGTGGAGTTGTTCTCGACCCTCAGCCACTGGTCGCGGCACACGAAGTGCAGCTTGTGGTTGCGGATCAGCGCGCCGGGCAGCAGGTGCGCCTCGCAGAGGATCTGGAAGCCGTTGCAGATGCCGAGGACCGGCATGCCCTTCCGGGCCGCGTCGACCACTTCCTGCATCACCGGGGCGAACCGGGCGATCGCGCCGCAGCGCAGGTAGTCGCCGTAGGAGAACCCGCCGGGCACGATGACCGCGTCGACGCCCTTCAGGTCGTGGTCGGCGTGCCAGAGCCGGACCGCTTCCCCGCCCGCGTACCGGACCGCGCGCTCGGCGTCGACGTCGTCCAGCGTGCCGGGGAACGTGATGACCCCGACCCTCATGCCTCGACCCGCCTCACGACCCAGTCCTCGATCACCGGGTTGGCGAGGAACGTCTCGGCGATCTTGGCGAGCGTGGCGTCGTCGACGTCGTCGGCGACCTCCAGCTCGAAGTGCTTGCCCTGGCGGACAGTGGTGATCCCGTCGAACCCGAGACGGGGCAGCGCGTTGGCCACCGCCTGTCCTTGCGGGTCGAGGATTTCGGGCTTCGGCATGACGTCGACGACGACTCGGGCCACGACAGGCTGCTCCAAGGTAGGAGGGCTGGCGGTACTGCCAAAGCCTACCTGACCAGGGTGTTCATCAACTTCACCGGTGGCGGACGGCACACGTTCACCTCGAATCACCCGATCGTGATGCCCCGTTCCACCGCCGCCCACTGCTAATCTGATCCCGCCGAGGCCCCGTAGGCCGAGGAAGTGAGCACGGCACCCGTCCGGACGGTCGGCGGCCGTGCTTCGCGCTTTCTAGGGCCAGTCGAGCCGGATCACCGAGCCGATCACCGGCTCGACCCGGCGCGTCCAGTCGCCACCCGCGCCGTAACTCCACGCGGCGATGTCGGCCACCCACAGCAGCGGCTCGAGCGCGCTGTCGAAGTGCTCGTACAGCAGGCCGCTGTCCCGCGGGCGCTTGCCGGAGGCGTTCCGGATCGTCCGGACGTCGTGCCGATCGCGACCGGGGCGGCTGTCGAGCACGAGTCGCCGCGCGTCGATGTCCAGGAGGTCGTCCACCAACCGGACCAGGCACGTCTGGCGGGCCTGCTCCTCGCTCCGCCCGCAGTCGGCGCGGTAGAGGTCGACGCGCACCTCCCACTCCACCAGCCGGGACAGGATCGCCTTGCGCCGCTGCGGTGTCTCGCGTTGGAAGTGCAATTCGCGCTGCCCGGGGAACAGCAGCGCTCGCAACGCGGTGCGCAGGCGGGTCAGATCGCCCAGCTCGACCAACGCCGCGGCGAGGAAGTACGTGTCTTTCCGCCGGGATTCGTCCACGAAAGCTTGCACGGCCACAGCGGTTCATCGACACCTCGACCACGCCCCTGGAACCATTCCGCCCAAACGGGGACCACCGGTCCCAGCGGTACCGGAAAAGGTCGGATTCACCCGGCGGAATGGTGTCGCGCCTTTTCTCCCGCCGTTGTCCGAACCCGCTCACGCCGGTCGGCGCGTTCGCTGTGGGCGGATGTGGTGGCGGGATCGGCGGGTGGGACGCAGGGTGGGGCCATGCGGATCCTGGTGCTCGGTGGGACGGTGTTCCTCAGCAAGGCGACGGCCGCCGAAGCGGTCCGGCGGGGGCACGAGGTGGTCTGCGCGGCGCGCGGGGAGTCCGGGCAGGCGCCCGAGGGGGCCTCCCTGGTCCCCGTCGACCGCGACGTCGACCTCGGCCCGCTCGCCGGCGCGCACTTCGACGCGGTGGTGGACGTGGCGAAGATGTCGGTCACCTGGGTGCGCCGGGCGCTCGCCTCGATCACCGCCGACCACTGGACGTTCATCTCCAGCTGCTCCGTCTACGCCGACCACGCCACCCCCGGCGCGACGGCCACGCTCGACCCGCTCGAGGACGACCCCGACGCGCCGATGACGCCCGAGCGCTACGGCTCGGTGAAGGTGGCGAGCGAGAACGCCGTGCTCGACGCGGTCGGCGACCGGGCGTTCATCGTCCGCGCCGGCCTCATCACCGGCCCCGGCGACCCGAGCGACCGGTTCGGCTACTGGCCCAACCGGCTGTCCCGGGGCGGCCGGGTCGCCGTCCCGGACACGCCGGACCAGCCCGCGCAGCACGTCGACGTGCGCGACCTGGCCACTTGGGTCGTGGACGCGGCGGAGCGGCGCACCACCGGCACCTACGACGCGGTCGGCCCGGCCAACCCGCTGTCGCTGGTGCTCGGCGAGATCGCGGGCGCGGTGGCGCCGCCCGGCACGGTGCTGGTCCGGGTGCCCGAGGCGGTCCTCCAGCGGCACGAGGTCGCGCCGTGGACGGGGCCGCGGTCGCTGCCGCTGTGGCTGCCGCCGACCCACCGGGCGATGATGTTCCGCGACGCCGGTCCCGCGCTGGCCGCCGGGCTGCGCGTCCGGCCCACGGCCGAGACTGCGGTGGACGCGCTGGCGCACGAACGCGACCTGGGCCTGGACCGCCCCCGCCGCGCGGGCCTGCCGCCGGACGTGGAGGAAGCGCTGCTGCGCGCGGTGGGGTGAGCGACCGGGCGCGGGGCGGGGTAGAACTCACGGCGGAGAGAGGAGCGCCCATGCTGATCGCCCACTTCGGACACTCCTGCCTGCTGGTCGACACCGGCGCGGCGCGGCTGCTGTTCGACCCCGGCGTGTACTCGTCCGGCTACGAGCAGGTCGACGGGCTCGACGCGGTCCTGATCACGCACGAGCACCGCGACCACGTCGACCCCGCCGGGCTGGCCGCCGTCCGCGCGGCGAACCCGGGCGCACGCGTGTTCGCCCCGTTCGACCTCGACGGCGCGCAGGTCGTCCGGCCCGGGGACGCGCTGGAGGTCGGGGGCGCGGTCGTCGGCGTCCTCGACGCGCCGCACGAGGTCATCCACGACCGGATCGAGCTGCCGGTGAACGTCGGCTACCTCGTCGACCACGGCGCGTTCTACCACCCCGGCGACTCGCTGGCCGTGCCCGAGCAGCGCGTCGACGTGCTCGGCCTGCCGACGGCCGCACCGTGGATGAAGGTGTCCGACGCGGCCGACTTCCTGGCGCGGGTCGGCCCGCGCAAGGCCGTGCCGATCCACGAGGCGATCCTGGCGCAGACCGAGATCTTCTACCGCGTCCTGGTCGGCACCGCGCCCGAGGGCGTGGAGGTGGTCGTGCTGCCCCGCGGCGAGGCGGTCGAGCTGTAGGTGGCGGGCGCCGCGCCGTGGTGCAGGGCCAGGTCGACGGCCTCCAGCAGCGCCTCGCGCGGCTCCAGCCGGTCCAGCTCCGCCGCGTCCACGCCGATCCGCACGAGCCCGCCGCGCCGGGCGGCCCGGCCGACGGCGAGCAGGTGGCTCCAGTGCTCGCCGACCACCCGCACCCGGCCCGTCCGCACGTCGCCGGTGCGCAGGTCGCGCACGCCCGCCATGTCGGCGCACACCGCGAACCGGTGCCGCCGCAACGCGACCACGGTGCCCGGCGACGCGAGCCAGCCGGGCGGGGCGAACAGGTCGGTGGCGAGGCCCAGCCGTTCCAGCGCGGCCCGTGCCGCGACCAGCCGCAGGCCCGCTTCGTGCGCGGGCAGCGCGGCGAACTCGGCGCGCCGGCGCAGCGACACCGCCCGGCGCGTCGGGTCGGGCTGGTGGTCGAAACCGTGCAGGACGAGCGCGTCACCGGCGCTCACCCGGTGGCGCACCCAGTCCAGCGCCTCACCGGGCACGGCCTTGCGCGGCGCGAGCAGCAGCGACAGCGGCACCCGCCGCCGGTCCAGCTCGGCGGCGAGGTCGGCGCACCGGGCGAGCGTGCTCGGCCCGATGCCGGACAGCGAAACCACGAGTTCGGCGACCACGCCACCCAGTGCGCACCACCGGCGTGTCGGCCGCCC
Organism: Actinosynnema sp. NPDC059335; assembly: GCF_042752395.1. Lineage (NCBI taxonomy): Bacteria > Bacillati > Actinomycetota > Actinomycetes > Pseudonocardiales > Pseudonocardiaceae > Actinosynnema > Actinosynnema sp. NPDC059335. The sequence continues at coordinate 7,514 of NZ_JBHYXZ010000059.1, forward strand.
GACGACGAGGTGACGGCCACGTGCGGAGTCGGCGAACTATTCCGGGGCGGGCCAGTCCGCGAACGACCGCCCGGTGATCCGCTCGTACGCCTCGACGTAGCGGGACCGGGTGGCGGCCACGACGTCGTCGGGCAGCGGTGGCGGCGGGGTGTCGGACGCCCGGTCCCAGCCGGAGGCGGGCGAGGTGAGCCAGTCGCGGACGTACTGCTTGTCGAACGACGGCTGCACGCGACCCGGCTCGTAGGAGTCCAGCGGCCAGTACCGCGACGAGTCCGGCGTCAGCACCTCGTCGCCGAGCACGAGCGCGCCGGACCGGTCCAGCCCGAACTCGAACTTCGTGTCGGCGAGGACCACGCCGCGCGACCGGGCGAACTCCCGCGCCGCGCCGTAGACCTCCAGCGTGACGTCCCGCAGCCGGGCCGCCAGCGCCGCGCCGACCTGCGCCTCCACGTGCGCGAACGACACGTTCTCGTCGTGCGCGCCCAGCTCGGCCTTGGTCGCCGGGGTGAAGATCGGCGGCGTCAGCTCCGCGGCCTCCACCAGGCCGGGCGGCAGCTCCACGCCGCACACCGAGCCGGTCCGCCGGTACTCGGCCATGCCGGACCCGGTCAGGTAGCCGCGCGCCACGCACTCCACCTGGACCATCTCCAGCCGCCGCACCAGCAGCGCCCGGCCGCGCACCTCGGCGGGGATGCGCGGGTCGTCCCAGGCCACCAGGTGGTTGGGCACCAGGTCCGCGAACTTCTCGAACCAGAACACGCTCATCGCGGTGAGCACCCGCCCCTTGTCGGGGATCGGGGTGGTCAGCACGTGGTCGAACGCGGAGATCCGGTCGGAGGCCACGAACAGCAGCAGGTCGTCGTCCACCTCGTGGACGTGGCGGACCTTGCCTTGGGCGACCTGCCGGTAGTCGGCGAGCTTGGGCACGGGCCGAAGCCTACTTGTCCCAGCTCGTGGGCCCCCCTTCCCGCCTGCGGCAAGATTCGTCCCATGCGTGCACCCGGACTGATACTGAGCGTGACCGCCGTCCTCGCGGTCGCCTGCGCCCCCGCGGCCGAGACCGCGCCGCCGACCAACCAGGTGGACGGCGTGGCGTGCACGAAGGACAAGCTGCCCACCCTCACCCCGGGCAAGATCACCTTCGGCACGGACCAGCCGGCGTACGAACCCTGGTTCGTGGACGACGACCCGACCAACGGCAAGGGCTTCGAGTCCGCGGTCGCCTACGCGCTGGCCGAGGAGCTGGGCTACGCCAAGACCGACGTGGTGTGGACGCGCGTGCCGTTCAACGCGGCCATCCAGCCGGGCCGCAAGACCTACGACATGGACCTCAACGAGTTCTCCATCACCGAGGAGCGCAAGCAGGCCGTCGACTTCTCCGCGCCGTACTACGACGTGGACCAGGCCGTGATCACGCTCCGCTCGTCCAAGGCCGCCTCCGCCACGACGCTCGCGGAGCTGAAGCAGGTCAAGATCGGCGCGCAGGTCGGCACGACCAGCTTCGACGCCGCCCAGCGCCTCCAGCCGGAGCAGGACGTCGCGGTCTACAACACCAACGACGACGCCAAGGCCGCGCTGCGGGCCGGGCAGATCGACGCGCTGGTGGTGGACCTGCCGACCGCGTTCTACATCACCTCCGCGGAGCTGGAGGACGGCCTGATCGTCGGCCAGATCCCGCCGGGCGACGGCAAGCCGGAGCAGTTCGGCATCGTGCTCGACAAGGGCAGCCCGCTCACCGCGTGCGTCTCGACGGCGGTGGAGAACCTCCGCGCCGACGGCACGCTGGCGAAGATCGAGCAGGAGTGGCTGTCGTCCGCGGGCTCCGCACCCGAGCTGAAGTGACGAGCGAGCTGCAGCGGGAGCGCCTGGCCTACAAGCGCTCCCGCTCGCGGCGGTCCACCCTGGTCGCCCTGCTGTCGACCGTCGTGTTCGCCGTCGCGGTCGCGGTGACCGTGGCCCGCGCGCCGGGCTGGCCCCGGGTGCGGCAGTCGTTCTTCGACGTGGAGATCGCGTGGCGGTCGCTGCCCGCGATCCTGGAGGGCCTCTGGCTGAACGTCCGCGTGCTGGTGGTGTGCGGCGCGGCGATCCTGGTGCTGGCGCTGGTCGTGGCCGCCCTGCGCACGCTGCGCGGGCCGGTGTGGTTCCCGCTGCGGGTGCTGGCCACGGTGTACGTGGACCTGTTCCGCGGCGTGCCGCTGATCATCCTGCTGTACCTGGTGGGGTTCGGCCTGCCCGCGTTGCGGCTCACCGGCGTGCCGAACGACTTCGTCGTGCTCGGCGGGGTGGCGCTCGTGCTCGCGTACACCGCGTTCGTGGCCGAGGTGTTCCGCGCCGGGATCGAGTCCGTGCACCCGTCGCAGGTGGCGGCGGCCCGGTCGCTGGGCCTCGGCCGGCGCAAGACCCTGCGGCTGGTGGTGCTGCCGCAGGCCGTGCGGCGGGTCATGCCCGCGCTGCTCAACGACTTCGTCTCGCTGCAGAAGGACTGCGGGTTGATCTCCGTGCTCGGCGCGGTGGACGCGGTGCGGGCGGCGCAGATCGAGCAGGCGCGGGCGTTCAACTTCACCCCGTACGTGGTGGCGGGGCTGCTGTTCGTGCTGCTCGCGACGCCCACGGCCCGGTTCGCCGACGCCCTGGGCCGCCGGCTGGAACGCCGTCAGGGGGGACGATGACCGAACCGGTGCTCAGCGTGCGCGGGGTCGTGAAGCGCTACGGCGGGGTCACGGTCCTCGACGGGATCAGCCTCGACGTGCACGAGCACGAGGTGGTCACCGTGATCGGGTCGTCGGGGTCGGGCAAGTCGACCCTGCTGCGGTGCGTGAACCTGCTGGAGGAGCTGGACGACGGGCAGGTGCTGCTCGACGGCGTGGACGTGTCCGACCCGCGGGTGGACGCCGACCTGGCGCGGCGCGGCATGGGGATCGTGTTCCAGGCGTTCAACCTGTTCCCGCACATGACCGTGCTGGACAACGTCACGCTCGCGCCGCGCGTGGTGCACGGCGTGCCGCGCGAGCGGGCCGAGCGCGACGCCCTCGACCTGCTCGACCGGGTCGGCCTCGCGGACCGCGCGCGCGGCTACCCGGAGCAGTTGTCCGGCGGCCAGCAGCAGCGGGTGGCGATCGCGCGGGCGCTGGCCTACTCGCCCCGGCTGCTGCTGCTGGACGAGATCACCAGCGCGCTGGACCCGGAGCTGGTCGGCGAGGTGCTGGCGCTGGTCCGGGAGCTGGCCGGGGCCGGCCGGACGATCCTGATGGCGACGCACGAGATGGGGTTCGCCCGGCAGGTCGCCGACCGGGTGGTGTTCCTCGACGGCGGCAGGCTGATCGAGTCCGGACCGCCCGAGCAGGTGCTCGGCGAGCCCGAGCACCCCCGCACCCGGCAGTTCCTCCGCCGGATCATCGACGCGGGCCGCCTCTAGGCCGTCCGGCAGACACCGCTTGGGGTATCGGAGGAGCGGCCCCTACTCTGCTTGGCGTGGTCCATCGGAAGGCATTTGCGGCGCCCGTCGCGGCGAGCGGCGGGCTGCTCCTGCTGCTGCTCACGGGCGCCTGCGCGAAGCCGTCGGCGAGCCCGGAGCCGGTGCTGCTCCCGACGACGTCCAGCTCGGCGCCGGTGACCTCGATCCCGGCGGTCGCCGACATCTCGGTGCGGCCGGCGGCCACGACACCGCCGCCACCGCCCCCGCCGACGGTCGCCGAGACGACCGAACCGCCGCCACCGCCGCCGGCGCAGGCGCAGCCCGAGCCGCCGCGGCCGCCGACGGTCGAGCCGACCACGACGACGCCGCCCCGGTACGACGAGGTGGCCCTGCAGGGCTTCCCGTGCGCCGAGGAGGGCGCGACGGCGGTGGACCCGGCCGGCCGCGAGCTGAGGTGCGAGCCGACCCGCCGGGGCCGCCTGGTCTGGAACCGGGCCTAGAGGATGGGCTCGGGCACGTACCCGGCCGCGGCCGGGTAGGCCGCCAGCACGTCCTCGACCTGCCGCACCACGTCCGCGACCTGCTGCTCGGCCACGCCGGTGAACGACAGCCGGTCGGCCAGCAGCCCGTCCAGCGCGGCCCGGTCCAGCGGCAGCCGGTCGTCGGCCGCCAGCCGGTCCAGCAGGTCGTTCTCGGCCAGCCCGCGCTCGCGCATGGCCAGCGCCACCGCGACCGCGTGCTCCTTGATGGCCTCGTGCGCGGTCTCCCGGCCGACGCCCGCGCGCACCGCCGCCATCAGCACCTTCGTCGTCGCCAGGAACGGCAGGTAGCGGTCCAGCTCGCGGGCCACGACCGCCGGGTACGCGCCGAACTCGTCCAGCACCGTGATGAAGGTCTCCAGCAGCCCGTCGAACGCGAAGAACGCGTCCGGCAGCGCGACCCGGCGCACCACCGAGCATGAGACGTCGCCCTCGTTCCACTGGTCGCCCGCCAGCTCGCCGACCATGGACAGGTAGCCGCGCAGGATCACCGCGAAGCCGTTGACCCGCTCGCAGGACCGGGTGTTCATCTTGTGCGGCATCGCGCTGGAGCCGACCTGCCCGGCCTTGAACCCCTCGGTGACCAGCTCGTGGCCCGCCATCAGCCGGATCGTCTTGGCCAGCGACGACGGGCCGGCCGCGAGCTGCACGAGGGTGGAGACGACGTCGAAGTCCAGCGACCGCGGGTAGACCTGGCCGACGCTGGTCAGCACGGTGGTGAAGCCGAGGTGGCGCGCGACGCCCCGCTCCAGCTCGGCCAGCTTGTCCCGGTCGCCGCCGAGCAGGTCGAGCATGTCCTGGGCGGTGCCGACCGGGCCCTTGACGCCGCGCAGCGGGTAGCGGGCGATCAGCTCGTCCAGCCGCCGGAACGCGACCAGCAGCTCGTCCGCGGCCGTGGCGAAGCGCTTGCCCAGCGTGGTGGCCTGGGCGGCGACGTTGTGCGACCGGCCGGCGAGCACCAGGTCGGTGTGCTCGGCGGCCCGGCGGGCGAGGCGGGCCAGGACGGCGGCCGTCTTGCCGCGCACGTGCTCCAGCGACCGCAGGACCTGCAGCTGCTCCACGTTCTCGGTGAGGTCGCGGGAGGTCATGCCCTTGTGCACGTGCTCGTGCCCGGCGAGCGCGTTGAACTCCTCGATGCGCGCCTTCACGTCGTGCCGGGTGACCCGCTCGCGCTCGGCGATCGACGCCAGGTCGACCTGCTCGACCACCCGCTCGTAGTCCGCAACGGCCTCGGCGGGCACGTCGATGCCCAGCTCCGCCTGCGCCTTGAGGACGGCGAGCCACAGCCGCCGCTCCAGCACCACCTTGTGCTCGGCGGACCACAGCGTGGCCAGCTCGGTGGAGGCGTAGCGACCGGCGAGGACATTGGCGATGCGGGGCTTGACCGTCACGTGACCAGCATATTTCGCGCCGGCGGGCCGCCGGACGGCGGGGAGCGTCAGAACGGGCCGAGCTTCGGGTCGGTCGCCAGCGCCACCAGCTGGTCCACCGTCAACGCCGGCTCCGACCGCACCGCCGAGCCCGTGGCCGGGTCGAAGTTGTAGCCGGTGACCTGGACCACCGACCCGTCGGCGCGGAAGTGCGCCACGGTCCGGCTGACCAGTTCCCCGTCGACGGCGGGCACGGGCGCGGACGCCAGGTAGCTGCCGTCCTCCCGGCGCACGGGCCCGGCGCAGCCCGCCTCGGCGCAGAACTCCTCCCGGCTCACCCGCAGCGGCGGCGCGACCAGCCGGACCAGCACCTGGCTCGGCCCCCGCTCGTCGACGAAGCGCACCCACCCGGTGCGCCGGCCCGGCTCGTCCCGGGTCGGGTCGGGGAACTGGGCCTGCACCACCTTGACGTTCGGCACGACCTCCGCCAACCGCGCCCCCAGGTACGTCGCGAGGTGCGTCCGCACGCCCTCCGGGTCGCTCGGCGCGACGAGGGCCCGCTGCCCGGTCGGCTCCACGGTCGCCATCGGCGGCGCGGGCGCGGGGGACGGCGTCGACGCCGGCGCGGGCGTGGTGGTCAGCACCTGCCCGCCGGCCGCGTCGACCCCCGGCCGCTGCTCGAAGGCGCCGGGCAGGGCCAGCGCGGTGCCGGTGAGGGCGAGCGTGGCCACCGCCACGGCCACCAGCGCGCGCCGCCGCCGGCGCAGGTGCTGCGCGCGGCGGATCAGCTCGTCGGGGTCGAAGCGCAGCGGCGGCTCGTCGCCGACCGCGGCCCGGAGGCCCTCCCGGAGGTCCGCCTCGCTCACGACGCCACCACCGCCCCCCGTTCCAGTTCCTCGACCGCCGCGCGCAACGCCGCGAGCCCGCGCGCCGTCTGGCTCTTGACCGTGCCCTCGGTGCACCCCATCGCCACCGCCACCTCGCTCACCGGCAGGTCCTCGAAGTACCGCAGCACGAGCACCGCCCGCTGGCGCGGCGGCACGCGCAACAGCGCCGCGTGCACCAGGTCGCGCGCCCACAGCTGCTCGCCCGCGCGTTCCGGGTCGGCGGCCGCGTCCGCCACGTCCGGCACCTCGCCGTCGCGCTGCTCGGCCCGCCGCCACGGGCGGCGCTTCTCGTCCAGCCAGGTCCGCAGCAGCACCTTGCGGGCGTACCCGGACGCGTTGTCCCGCCACTCGATCCGGTGCCACGCCTGGTACAGCTTCAGCAGGCTCGCCTGCATCAGGTCCTCGGCCATGTGCCAGTCGCCGCAGAACAGGTACGCCGTGCGGCGCAGCGAGGCCGCGTGGCTCGCCGCGAACTCACGGAAACCCCGCTCCTCCGCCTCGCGCATCCGTTCGGTCCCCTTCCGCGCCCCCACCCCCTTCCACGCGGTCGGGGGTCAGCGGGGTTGCATGGCCTTGCGGAGCATGCGCCGGGCGGCCGCCCTGGGGTCGGGGCTGATCTCGATGAGCGCGTTCACCACCGCGCCGTCGACCAGCGCGATCAGCTCCTCCACGCGTTCGCGGCCGACCGGTTGGCCGGCGCGGGCGAAGATGTCGAGCAGCAGGGAGTGCAGCTCGCCGGACATCCGGCGCATCAGCGGCCGCAGGTAGGGCCGCCGGCCGGTGGCGACCAGGCGCTCGTAGCGCAGCAGCACGGCCTCGGCGTCCCGGTCGCCGGACGGGCCGAGCAGCAGGTCGAGCACCAGCTCCACGAACGCGTCGCCGCCGCACTCGCGCGGGTCCAGCTCCTCCAGCCGGGCCTTGCCGTAGGCCAGCTCGGCGTTGCCCTGGTGCTCCAGCGCCGCCGTGACCAGGTCGTCCAGCGAGTCGAAGTAGTACGTGGTGGAGGCCAGCGGCAGGCCGGCGCGCTCGGCGACGGCGCGGTGCCGGATCGCGTCGAAGCCGCCGTCGACCAGGAGACCGGCGGCGGCTTCGACCAGCGCCTGGCGCCGGCGTTCGCCCTTCGGCGTTGCGGCTGTCATTGCAGGGAAGGTACTAGTGCCCGCCACCGGCCAGGTTGAGGCCGATGACGCCGCTGACGATGAGGCCGAGCGAGACCAGCTTGAGCGTGCTGACGCCGTCGCCGAGCCAGACCATGCCGATCACGGCGGTGAGCGCCGCGCCGATCCCGGTCCACACCGCGTACGCCGGTCCGGCGGGGAGCTGCTTCATCGCCCACGCCAGGCCCGCGAAGCTGATCAGCGCGAACACGGCGAAGGCCACCGTCCACCACACCCTGCTGAAGCCGTCGGACAGCTTCAGCGCGACCGCCCACCCGGCCTCGAAGAAACCGGACACGATGAGCACGGCCCACGCCATGACGACCACCTCCCAATCTGGCACGAGCGTACCAGTTTAGTGGTACACGAGTACCACTCAGTGGGGTGATCCCGACCTCCTCGGCCGTCAGGAGCGGGCCGCGAGCCGTTCCGCGAGCACCGCCAGCCGGGCGCCGAACGGGGCGTCGGCGAACCCGGGGTCCGGGCGGCTGACCAGGCGCAGCTCGTCGCCGCCGGACGTCGTCGCGGTCGCGGCGGCCGGGTCCGGCGCCGTGCCGGGCGGCACCACCACGACCGAGACCGTCCCGCGCGTGTCGCCGTCGCGCACCGGCAGGCTCGCGCCGCGACCGCCGGCCGGGCAGTCCGCAGCCGCCGGGAACGCCTCGCCGGCGTTGGCGACCGAGAGCTCGTCGGCGAGGGCGACGGCGAGCTCCCGGTCCACCTCAACGCACCCGCGTTGGGCGCTGCCGACCGTCGGGCGGCCGGCACTCCCCGATGGCTCGTCCCCCTGCGTAGACGGGTCCTCGGGGAGGCTCTTGGGCGGCATTCCACCGCTGCGGTCCGGTGACGCGTCCTTCGGCAGCACCTCCGGCTCGCCCGCGCTGAAAGGGGTGACGTTAAGGGAAGAGTCGTCCTGAGCGGAACCCGCCACGGACGCCCGTTCCGCGTGCGTGCCGCCGAGGACCCCGCTGCCGACGACCACGCCGCCGAACACCAGCGCGACCGCCAGGGCGGACCCGACCGCGACGGCCGACCGGCGGCGCGCGGTCGCGCGGGCCGAGGCGGACCGGACGGCGTCCACGTCGAAGGTCGGCGGCGGCGCGCCGCGGGCCGCGTCGTTGAACAGCTCGGTGAGCTTCCGCTCGTCCACCTACCTCCTCCTCCCGCTCACGACGCCGGCCGCAAGTCCTCGATCGAGTCGCCCAGCGCCTCGCGCAGGGCCTCCAGTCCCCGGGAGGTCTGGCTCTTCACCGTGCCCTCGGAGCACCCGAGCGCCTCGGCCGCGGCCGCCACGTCCAAGCCCTCCAGGAACCTCAGCACGAGCACCGCCCGCTGCCTCGGCGGCACCCGTCGCAAGCCCGCGACGAGCGCCTGGCGCGTCGCCACCGAGTCGGCCACCTCGCCGTCGCCCGAGGGCGTCTCCGGGACCTCGTCCACGAAGCGCTCCCGCCGCCACGGCCGGCGCGACTCGTCGATCACCGCGCGCACCAGGCTGCGGCGGACGTAGGCGTCCAGGGCCTGCTTGTCCCGGACCTTGCGCCACCTGCGGTGCAGCGCGACGAACGCGGTCTGCGCGAAGTCGTCCGCCCGGTGCCAGTCACCACAGAGCAGGAACGCCGTTCGGCGCACGGCCTCCCGGCGAGCTGCGAAGTACTCCGCGAACTCCTGCTCGTCGCGCTGATCCACGCGGACTCTCTCCGCTCGTCGTGCTTGCACTTACCGGACGGAACCGGTGGCGTCCACGGTTGCACGCCGGCTCGCCGAGACTTGCGTCACCCCCCATCGTGGTACCGCCCACGCGATCGGGTCAGGGCTTGCGCGGTGTGATGTGATCCATTCGTGACCCAGCTCGCACCCCTCGACTTCCGTTCCGACACCGTCACCCGGCCGGACGAGGCCATGAGACTCGCCATGGCCGGCGCCGAGGTCGCCGACGACGTGCTCGACCACGACCCCACGATGCGGCAGCTCGAGGAGCGCGTCGCCGAGGCGCTGGGCGTGGAGGCGGCGTTGTGGGTGCCCTCGGGGTCCATGGGCAACCTGATCGCGCTGACCGTGCACCTGCGCCCGGGCGATCGGTTCCTCGCGCCGCGCGGCGCCCACGTGCTCGACAACGAGCTGGGCACGGCGGCGTGGATCGCGGGCGGCATGCCGCACCCGCTGGAGTGCGACGCGGGCCCCGGCCGGGCGTCGCCCGACGCGGTGCGCGCGGCCGCGGGCGTGGCCGGGCCGTACTACGCGCTGCGCACGACGCTGCTGTGCCTGGAGAACACGCACAACGCCGCCGGCGGCGCGGTGACGCAGCCGGACGAGCACGCCCTGCTGGTGTCCGCGGCGCGGGAGACCGGGCTGCGGGTGCACCTGGACGGCGCGCGGCTGTGGAACGCGGCCGTGGCGCTGGGCCTGCCGCCGGCCGCGCTGGCGGTCGGGGTGGACACGGTGCAGGTGTGCCTGTCCAAGGGCCTCGGCGCGCCGGTCGGGTCCGTGGTGGCCGGGTCGTCGTCGTTCGTGGCCGAGGCGCGCCGGGTGCGCAAGATGCTGGGCGGCGGCGTGCGGCAGGGCGGCGTGCTGGCGGCGGCCGGCCTGGTCGCGCTGGGGCGCGTCGACGACCTGGCGCACGACCACGCGAACGCCCGCGCGCTGGCGCGCGGCCTGGCCGAGCTGGGCTGGCAGGTGGACGAGCCGGAGACCAACATCGTGCTGGCCGGCGTGCCGGACCTGGAGGTGACCCTCACGGGGCTGCGGCACCTGGGCGTCTTCGCCGGGCCGATGGCGGGCAAGGTGCGGTTCGTGCTGCACCGCGACGTGGGCGCGGAGGACGTGGCGGAGGCGTTGCGGCGGATCGGGTCGGCGAGCTAGCGCCGCCGCCCGCGCGGCACTCGCGCCGCGGCGTCCGCCTGCGGTGCGGGTTCCGCCCGGGCTCGGGCGTCAGGGCCCCTTGATGCCCTTCGGGCGCTTGGTGCTCTTGATCGCGCCGTACGCGGCCGTGCCGAGGAACAGCACGCCACCGATCACCGCGAGCCAGAAGACGCCCTTGATCACCGCGCCGAGCACGGTGAGCACGAGCCAGGCCGCGAGCAGCCACAGGATTATCCGGACCATGTCACCCGAACGAGCGGCACCGGCGATCGGTTCCCCCATCCGGCCCGGATCGGGGGTACAACTGTCGTCATGATGACGACGCCAGCCAGTCGCCGAGCCGCCGCAACGCCTCCTCGATGTCGTGGGCGGCCCCGGCGAAGGACATCCGGATGAACTCGTGCCCGCGCACGGGGTCGAAGTCGACGCCCGGCACGACCGCGACGCCCGTGTCGTCCAGGAGGCGGCGGCAAAAGGCCGTCGAGTCGTCGGTGAGGTGCGAGACGTCGGCGTAGGCGTAGAACGCGCCGTCGGCCGGGGCCACCTCGTCGATGCCCAGGTCGGCGAGGCCCTTCAGCAGCACGTCCCGGTTGAGGCGGTAGCCCTCGACCAGGCGCTCGGCGTGCGCGTAGGACTCGGGCTCGAAGGCGGCGACGGCGGCGTGCTGGGCCAGGGCGGGCGGGCAGAGGGTGAAGTTGCCCGTCAACCGGTCGACGGCCCGGCGCAGGTCCGGCGGCAGCAGCATCCAGCCCAGCCGCCAGCCGGTCATGGCGAACACCTTGGAGAAGGAGTTGACCACGACCGCGTCCCGGGAGGTCTGCCAGGCGGACGCGAGCGGCGTGCCGTAGCCGATGCCGTGGTAGATCTCGTCGCTGACCAGCCGCACGCCGCGCTCGGCGCACCAGGCCGTCAGCGCGGCCAGCTCGTCGGGGGCCAGCACGGTGCCGGTCGGGTTCGCCGGGCTCGCCACCACCAGGCCGTCGAGCGGGCCGGCGGCGTCGAGCATCGCCACCGTGGGCTGGAACCGGGTCTCCGGCCCGCAGGCCAGCTCGACCACCTCGCAGCCCAGCGCGGTGAGGATGTTGCGGTAGGCGGGGTAGCCGGGCCGGGCCAGCGCGACCCGGTCGCCCGCGTCGAAGGCGGCGAGGAACGCCAGCAGGAAACCGCCCGACGAGCCCGTCGTCACCACGACGTCGTCCGCCGAGACCGACAACCCGTGCTGCCGCTCGTAGTGGCCCGCCAGCGCTTCGCGCAGCTCCGGGATGCCGAGCTGCTCGGTGTAGCCCAGGGTCTGCTCGCGCAGGGCGCGGTGGGCGGCCTCCAGCACGGGCGCGGGCGCGGGACCGGCCGGCTGCCCGGCGGCCAGCGACACCACGTCCCCGACGACCCGCTGCCGCCGCGCCGCGGCGGACAGCACTTCCATCACGTGGAACGGAGGCACATCGGCCCGACCTGCGACACCCGGCATGCGCGCCAGGCTAATCGACCCACCACGCCGACCACGCCGGTGTGGCCGACGCCCCACCGCCACGACCACACCGCCGTCCGCGCGGCGCCCGTTACGCCGAACAGCACCCGGCCGTCCGACCCTGGCCGGTCGCCGCCCGTGCCGCTCCGGTCACCCGTGTCCGGTCCGGCCGGCTCAGGGGAGGAGCCCGTCCAGCAGGCCGGTGATCCGGGTCTTCAGCGCCGCGGGGTCGGTGGGCCCGTGGAAGTCGACCACGTCCGCCGCCCGCCTGCGCCGCCCGCTCCGGTCGATCGCGGCCGCGCCGAACTGGCCGCGCAGGTCCGACCCGCCCACCAGGCCGTCCGGGAGCTTCGGCAGCAGCCCGACCAGCGCGGTGGCCAGGTCGACCTCGACCTCCCGCACGGTGAGCAGGTCCCGCGTGAGCACGGCCAGCACCGAGCCGGAACCGGTGGACGCCGCCAGCGCCCGCACCGCCGATCTGCCGATCCCCAGCCGCAGGTCCGCCGACCGCGGCGGGCAGGCGAGGAGCTTGAACGACGCGCCCAGCCACGGGTCGAGCTCCCCGCCGCGGGCGAGCCCCTGCGCGGCGAGGTGGCTCCACGGCGCGGGGTCGTCCTGCACGTGCAGCACGATCGGCATAGCACCGAGGTCCAGGTGCTCCCAGGCGGTGCGGAACGCGGTGGCGCTGAGCGTCGCAGTGGTCACCAGACGTCACTCCCGAATGACGGCGGGCATTGCTCCGGCCCCCCAGGCCCGCACCGGAACTGACGTCGCGGAGGACGCCGGGGTTCCGCCCGCACCGGGGAAGTCAGACCTCCTGCGCCAACTCCCACACGCACCCGGCGAGCCGGGCGTTGTCGATCGGCGTGATCGTGCTCCAGTGGCGACCGTCCGAACTGGGCCGGACCTGGTGCAGGTAGCGGCCGGACGGCGTGTCGTGCCAGGCGACCACGCGGGACGCGCGCGCCGGCGGGCCGCCGGGCCGGGCGCGTTCGACGCCGAACTGGCCGCGGGTGCTCATCCCGTCGCACATGCCGGCCAGCTCCTGCGCCTCGTGCAGCGGCAGGCCGTGCCGCTCCAGCGCGAGCACCAGCTTCTCCGCGTCCCGCCCGGCCTCGTCGGACGCCGCGCGCAGCACGTCGTTCGGCAGGCTGATCGACCGCCCGTACCCGGCGGGCATCTCACCGGCGACGGACACGGCGGCCTCGGCCAGCGCACTGGCCCGTGCCTCGATCAGCCAAACCTCGTCGCCGTCGACCACGGCGAGCACGGCGTCGTCACCGGTCGCCGCCGCGAGACCCTTGATCTTGCGGCGGTCGACCCAGATCCACAGGTCGATCGACAGGTGCGGGTTGGCCAGCAACGCGAACACGTCTGCCAGTTCGGGCGTCACCCGCCGGTTGGCGGCCAGCCCGCGCTCGGCGAGCGACCGCCACGCCTGCTCCACGAACGCGGCGCGCTCGGTGTGCGTGATCCCCGGGCTCGGCACGTCCAGGGCGACGTTGCGCCGGGTGAGGCGCTCGCCTTCCCACGCCACGTCGAACTCGAGCGTGGACAGGACAACCGTGCCGGTCACTTCACTTCTTCTCGGGCTCGTCGCCGATGACCGACTGGACGACCATGCGCTCGTCGCCGAACACGTCGTCGGAGTCCACGCCGTACTTGCGGACGTGCTCGCCGTCCTCCTCGCCGGGCCCGCCCTTGGCCGTCGCCGCGGGCTGGAGCATCGAGGAGCCGGCGGCCCCGCGGCCCGCCGCGCCGGCGGCCGCCCCGCGTCCGGGCACGCGCTCGTCCGGGTCGATCGCGCCGATCGTCGCGGAGACGCCGGGCTTGCCGGTCAGCGTGCTCGGCATCCCCGGCACACCGCCCTTGCCGCCCGTGCCGCCGCCACCACCGGCGCCCTTGCCGCCCGCGTGCCCCTCAGGCGCCTTCGCGCCGCCGGGCATCGCCGCCACGGGGTTGCGCACGACGCGCCCGCCGCGGGCCTGCGTCGCCGCGAGCCCCAACCCGAGCCCGCCGGCCAACCCGAGGCCGAGCCCCAACCCGAAGTTGGACCCGCCGACCTTGCCGAGCGCGGCCGGCGGGATGACCGTCGGCTGGGCCGGCGTGCTCGGCAACAAGCCCGTGGAGCCGCCGGGCAACTGCCCCGGCAACTGGGGCGCGATCCCGACCGAGCCGCCACCGGGCACCTGGCCGAACCCGCCGGGCACCCCGCC
>NZ_JBHYXZ010000059.1:21523-31032 GCF_042752395.1 Actinosynnema sp. NPDC059335
GCCCGTGGAGCCGCCGGGCAACTGCCCCGGCAACTGGGGCGCGATCCCGACCGAGCCGCCACCGGGCACCTGGCCGAACCCGCCGGGCACCCCGCCCGTGACACCCGCGGGGATGCCGGGCACGGCCCCACCGGGCTGCCCCACCGCCGCGATCGGCGTGCTGACGCTGGAGGCCGTGGTGACCTCGAACTGCGGGGGCCTGGTGATGCCCTGGTACTGGTTCAACGCGTCCCGGCTGGCCTCGGTGTACTGGTCGAGCCCCCGGATGGTCTGCTCCCGCGCCGCCTGGGTCGCCTTCACTTCCTTGGCGTGGTCGGTCTCGTACCCGAAGAACCCGCCCACGTCGTCGACGAAGTTGGTCTCCGTCGCGCCGCGCAACTGCTGCGGGTCGGGCATGCTGTTGCGCGTCTGGCTGTGGTTGGCCCCCTGCACGGCCGTCGCCTGCGAGTTCCGCCGCGCCGCCTCGTCCGCCTCGGACGCGTAGTCGGCCATGACGGTGGTCTTCTTGTTCGCCTGCTCCCCGGCCGCACCCTGCCAGTCGATGCCGAGCTTCTTCAGCTCGGTGCGCAGCGTCTCGTCCACCTCGACCAGGCTGGCCGACAGCTCGCGGAGCGCGTGCGACGCGTCACTGAACTTCTGCGCCGCGTCGCCGGACTGGAACCGCTGCACCAACGCGGCCAACTGCGCGTTGTCGTACCCGGTGAAGCGGAAATCCTTGATGTCCCTGAAGCCGGTCACAACTCCCCCTCACTTCAGCGTTTGCAAGGTCGCGAGCGCCAGCTCCGCGCCCTTGGCGGCGTTCTGGCACATCTGGTCCTGGGTGAAGCCCTCGCCGATCGGCAGGAACTGCACGATGAGCTGCTGCTTGTCCGCCACGTCGACGGCATAGGAGCAGTAGGCGTCCGAAGTCCCGCTGAGCTTGTACTGGTAGGCCGCGAACCCGCCGACGTTCTTGGCGTCGACGTCGAGGTTGCTGCCGCCTTCCCAGTACTCGATCCCCTCTCCGGAGACCAGGGAGACGTTGTAGCTGAACACCGACCGCCCATTCGACATGTAGGCGCACGTCGGCGCCGGGCGGTCGTTGTTGAGCACGTCAAGCGGGTCGTTCACCGCTTCGTCGATCTTGAGTTCGGTCCGCTGCGCGGGGGTGAGCGTGGCGCACGGGTCGATCCCGTCCAGCGCGATCTCCTTCGGCCGCGGCGACCGGGACGTCGTCGGCTCGGCCGATTCGCTCGTCGCGGGCGTGTCCGACGTCGCAGGCCGGGGGTTCCCGGTTTCGCCGGGCGAGCACCCGGCGACCACCGCGAGCACCACGCCGGCGAGCACCGCCGCCTTACTCGGACGCACCGGCAGCTCCCAGCGCGGCGGTCACTTCGTCTTCGGTGAAGTCGTACTGGCGGGCCGCGCCGCGCAACTGTTCGACCAGACCTTTGAGGCTCTCGATGTACTGCTCGATCCGCCCCGAGTACGAGTCGGGTCCGTCGACCAGGCGCGAGTTCCACGCGGCGGCGATGTCGGCGTTCACCTCGTCCGCGTCGTCCAACCGCACGGTCAACCCGGCGATCGCCCGGCTCAGGGCGAGTTGGAGGGCGGCGGCCTGGTCGTGGACCAGCTTGCCCGCCTGGAGGACCGTTTCCTCGGTCACCTCGAACTTCTGGCCCGACACCGGTCCGCCGGCCATCGAGTCCTTCAGCCGCTGCTCCGCCGCGAACATCTCGCCGACCGCCTTGCCGACGGCTCCCCCCGCGGCGGCGACGGCGCCCAGTAGGCCGGTCTCCTGTTCCACGACGTCCTACCCCCGTACGGTCGGTAACGGATTGAACCCGGTTCGAGGCTACCAACGACCGCGTGAACCGGGTCTGAGGTTGGACGAAGAAACGCCCGACCCGGTTCCCGCGGCGGCGCGGACGTGGCGAACCGGTCCTCCCGCGGGACCGGAACGGGGTCAGGGAACGGCGACCTCGCCCTCCGCCGCGCGCAGCGCGATGTCCGTGCGGTGGTGGGAGCCGGTCAGGTGGACGCCCGCCACGCGGCGGTAGGCGTCGGCCCGCGCGGCGGCCAGGGTGTCGCCCGTGCCGACGACCGACAGCACGCGGCCGCCGGTGGAGACGACGGCGCCGTCCTCGCGGCGGCGGGTGCCGGCGTGCAGCACGCCCTCGGCTTCCGCGCCGCCCACCACGTCGCCCGTGCGCGGCCGGCCGGGGTAGCCCTCGGCGGCGATCACGACGGTCACGGCGTAGCCCTCGGCCCAGTCCAGCGGTTCGACAGAGGCCAGCGCGCCGGTGGCGGCGGCGTGGAACAGGGCGGCCGGCGGGGTGCGGAGCAGGGCCAGGACGGCCTGGGTCTCCGGGTCGCCGAACCGGCAGTTGAACTCGATGACCTGCGGCCCGGTGGAGGTCAGGGCCAGGCCCGCGTAGAGCAGGCCGACGAACGGGGCGCCGCGCCGCGCCAGCTCGTCCACGACCGGCTGGACGCACGTCGAGACGATCGTGTCCACGAGGTCGTCCGACGCCCAGGGCAGCGGCGAGTACGCGCCCATGCCGCCGGTGTTGGGGCCGGAGTCGCCGTCGCCGACGCGCTTGAAGTCCTGCGCGGGCAGCAGCGGCACCACGGTGGAGCCGTCCACCAGGCAGAACAGCGACACCTCGGGGCCGTCGAGGAACGACTCCAGCAGCACCGGGTGGCCGTTCTCCAGCAACGTCATGGCGTGCGCGCGGGCCACGGCGCGGTCGTCGGTGACGACCACGCCCTTGCCGGCGGCCAGGCCGTCGTCCTTCACGACCCACCGCGGGCCGAAGCGGGTCAGCGCCGCGTCGAGCCGGGCCGGGTTGTCGACGATCTCCGACACCGCCGTCGGCACGCCCGCGGCGGACATGACGTCCTTCGCGAACGCCTTGGAGCCCTCGATCCGGGCCGCCGCGGCCGACGGGCCGAAGCAGGGGATCCCGATGGCGCGCACGGCGTCCGCCGCGCCCGCCACCAGGGGCTGCTCCGGCCCGACCACGACCAGGTCGGCGTTCCACTCCTTGGCCAGCGCCGCGACCGCGCCGCCGTCGGTGACGTCGACCCCGTAGGTCTCCGCCACACCGGCGATGCCGGCGTTGCCGGGCGCGCAGGCCAACGCGATCACCGAGGGGTCCCGCGACAGGGCGAGGACTAGGGCATGTTCACGGGCGCCAGACCCGATGACCAGGACACGCACGGTGGGCCAGCCTAGATGACTGCGCCGATCAGCCGCCCAGGGCATCCAACGATCCGGGGTGCAGCGGCACCGGGTCGGTCATGCCGGCCTTCTCCTGGCGGATGTCCTTGGCCGCCGGGTGCACGGCTTCGAGGTCCGCCTTCTTGTCGTAGATGAGCTTGGTCACGGCGCACGCGTCGCCCTCGGGGAAGTCGGTGCGCACGAGCAGGACGTTCGGCACGGCCACGGTCGGCACGTCGGCCGGCTGCCCGTAGGTCGCGGCCGGGATGACGCCCCGGTCGTACACCTGGTTGATCTCCTTGAGCGCGTCGAGCTGCGGCGTGATGTCGAGGAACTTGACCTGGTCCTTCAGCGACGTGGTGATGTCGGTGATCTGCGCGGTGGGCAGGCCGCCGGACCACACCAGGCCGTCGATGCTGCCGTCCTTCATCCCGTCCGCGGTCTTGGCCAGGTCGAGCCGCTGCGCCTGGACGTCGGTCTCCGGGTTCAGCCCGGCCGCGGTCAGCAGCCGCTGCGCGATCACCTCGGTGCCGGACTTGGGCGAGCCGGTCGAGATCCGCTTGCCGCGCATGTCGGCCACGGAGTCGATCCCCGAGTCGGTCCGCACCAGCACCTGGGTGTAGTTCGGGTACAGCCGGGTCAGCGCCTGCACCTGCTGCGGCTTGCCGTCGAACGCGCCCTTGCCCGCGACCGCGTCGGCGGCGGTGTCGGCCAGCGAGAACGCCACGTCGTAGTCGCCCGCGACGAGCTGCTGGATGTTCTGCACGGACGCGCCGGTCTCGGCGGCGGTGGCCTTGAGCTTGGTGTTGTCGCTGATCAGCTTGGCCAGCGCGCCGCCGATGACGTAGTACACGCCGCCGGAGTTGCCGGTCGCGATGGTGATCCGCCCGTCCGCCGCCTCGCAGGCGGCGCCGCCCGCCTCGCCGCTCCCGGCGGCGTCGGGTGTCCGCTTCCCGCCGCACCCGGCGGCGACGAGGCCGACCGAGAGCACGCCCACGGCGACCTTAAGCGTCCAGCTGCGCATGCTGTTCCTTTCCCGAGGGGGTCTTCCGGCGTAGGACGAGGTGCACCGCCACCGCGGCGACCAGGAAGCCGAGGCCGACGGCGATGGTGGTGGGTTGCAGGTAGAGCAGGGCGACGGCGGCGGGCGCGCACAGCAGGCGTTCCGGCCAGCGGGCGCGGCCGAACAGCCACCCGCCGGTGAGCACGGCCAGCGCGGCCACGCCCAGCGCGGAGACCGCGAACGCCCACACGCCGTCGAGGAACGACGTGCGCAGCAGCAGCCCGGCACCGTTGTCGGTCAGCACGAACGCCAGCGGCACGAGGAACGCGGGCAGCGTGTACTTCCACGTGCGCCACATCGTCTTCATCACGTCGCCGCCGGTGATCGCGGCCGCGGCCACCGCGGCGAGCGCGGTCGGCGGCGTCACCTCGGACAGCACCGCGTAGTAGAAGATGAACATGGCCGCTTCCTCGCGCGCCACGCCCAGCTCGATCAGCGCGGGCCCGATGACGACCCACGAGATGATGAACGACGCGGTCACCGGCACGGCCAGGCCGAGCAGGCTCACCGCGAGCGCCGCGAGCACCACCGTGACCAGCAGCACCGCGGTCGGGTCGGACGAGATCGCGGCCGCGACGTCCACCAGCGCCGACGCGAGTTCCTGGCCGAGCCCGGTCTTGGTGATCGTGGACGTGATCACGCCCGCCGCCGCGCACACCGCGATCACCGGCAGCGCCGACCGCACGCCCTGCGACAGCGAGTCCGCCATCGCCCGCAGCCACTGCCGCACGTCGCCGCGCAGGGCGACCAGCGCGAACAGCGCCGCGACGCCGGTCGCGTAGACGACGGCGGAGAACACCGGGATGTCCAGCGCGAGGAACACGACGATCACCGCGAGCGACAGGAAGTGGTACCCGCCGCGCTTGAGCAGCGCCCACGTGCCGGGCGAGTCGATCTCCACCGGCTTCGCGCCGAACTTGCGCGCGTCGATCTCCACGGCCAGCGCGATGCCGAGGTAGTACAGCAGGGTCGGCAGGATCGCCCAGATCAGCACCTGCAGGTAGGACGTCTCCAGGTACTCGGCGATGATGAACGCCGCCGCGCCCAGGGTCGGCGGCGACAGGATCGCCCCGATGCCGGACGCGGCGAGCAGCCCCCCCGCGCTCTCCCGGGGGTAGCCCGCCTGCTTGAGCATCGGCCAGGTCACCGCGCCCAGCGACACGGTCGTGGCGGTGCCCGAGCCGGACACGGTGCCGAGCAGGAACCCGGCGGTGGCGGCGGTGCGGCCGGGCGCGGTGCGCGACCGGCGGAACGCGGAGAAGCTGATGTCCACGAAGAACGCGCCCGCGCCGGACGCGTTCAGCACCGAGCCGTAGATCGTGAACAGCACGATGTAGGTCGCGGCGACGTCCAGCGGCGTCCCGTAGAACCCGGTCGCGTCGTTGTAGAAGCCGTTGATGATCTGCGCGAAGTCCACGCCCGCGTGCGAGATCGACCACGACGGCGGCAGGTAGCCGCCGTAGTAGGCGAACGCGATGAACGCCACGCACACGATCGGCAGCACCCAGCCGGTGGTCCGCCGGCAGGCCTCCAGGATCAGCACGAGCAGCAGCGACCCGGCGACCACGTCGAGGGAGGTGAGCTGCCCCTGGCGGTCGAGGAACGCGTCGAACCCGCCGAACAGCGGGTACGCGCCCACGACGAACGCGAGGATCGCGGCGGCCCAGTCCACGACGCCGGGGTCGTCGGTGTCGCCGCGCCGGCCGCGCGGCCGGTAGCAGAGGAAGACCAGCGGCAGCGTGACCGCCAGGAAGATCACCAGGTAGAACTGGCCACCCTTGCTGAACGGCCAGAACACCTGCTTGAGCACGAGCAGCGCGATGGCGAGGCTCGCCACCCGCACGCCCAGCTCCCAGCGCCGGGACAAGGCGCGCGACGGGCGCTCCTCGTCGTACTCGGCGAGCAGTTCATCGACTTCGACCTGCGGCTTGGTCGGCACGCGCACCCCTTCGTGTCGCGCTGGGTGAAGCGCTCACGAAGCTACTTGTGCCGCAGGTCACAGCCATAGACCGACCGTCTAAAGGGACTGTAAAGACAGCCGGGGGCGCGGGATCACACGATCCGGGCATCCACGTAGCACCAGCGCCAGTCCTCGCCGGGCTCGAACGACCGCATGACGGGGTGCTCCGAGGCGTTGAAGTGCGCGGTCGCGTGCCGGCGCGGGCTGGAGTCGCAGCACGCCACGTGCCCGCAGGACAGGCAGATCCGCAGGTGGGCCCAGTTGTGCTCGCCGGCGGCGAGGCAGTCCGCGCAGCCCTCGGGGTTGTCGGGCGTGACGGATTCGGGCAGCTCGGCGACATGGCCACAAGTCATGCCGCACATCATCACGCAAGATTGCGCCATGCACGGACCGGAACTGCTCCTGTTGCTCGTCGGCGCGCTGCTCGTCACCGCGGCGGCCAAGCGCCTGAACTGGTCGGCGCCGCTGGTGCTGGTGGGCGTCGGGCTCGCGGTGTCGTTCATCCCCGGCCTGCCGGAGTTCGCCCTGGAGCCGGAGCTGATCCTCGTCCTGGTCCTGCCGCCGCTGCTGTACTCGGCCGCGCTGGACAGCTCCTACCACAACATCCGGGCCAACCTGCGGCCGATCGGGCTGCTCGCGGTGGGCCTGGTGCTGGTGACCACGGTCGCCGTCGGCTGGGTCGCCCACCTGGTGCTGCCGGGGCTGTCGCTGCCCGCGGCGCTGGTGCTGGGCGCGGTGGTCGCGCCGCCGGACGCGGTGGCCGCGGTCGCGATCGGCCGGCGGCTCAACCTGCCGCGCCGGACGATGACCCTGCTCACCGGCGAGAGCCTGATCAACGACGCGACCGCGCTGACGGCCTACAAGGTGGCCGTCGCCGCGACCGCCGGGGCGGCGGCGACGTGGGTGGACGGCACCCGGACGTTCGCGATCAGCGCGGGCGGCGGCGTGCTCGTCGGGCTGGCCGTGGGCTGGGCCGTGCGGTGGCTGCGGGACCGGCTGGGCGACGGCGTGCTGGAGAGCGCGCTCGGCATGCTGGTGCCCTTCGGCGCGTACATCCTGGCCGAGGAGCTGCACGCGTCCGGCGTGCTCGCGGTCGTGGTCGCCGGGCTCTACATCGGGCACAACGCGCCGCGCAGCTCGTACTACACCCGGTTGCAGGACACGGCGGTGTGGCGGTCGGTGGACGCGATGCTGGAGTCGTTCGTGTTCGCCCTGATCGGCCTCCAGCTCAACAGCGTGGTGAGCGACGTGGACATCACCGCCGGGCTGCTGTGGGCGGCGGGGGCCGTGCTGGCGGCCACGATCCTGGTGCGGTTCGCGTGGATGTACCCGGCGGCCTACCTGCCCCGGCTGCTGTCGCGGCGGATCCGGGAGCGCGAGGCCGCGCCGGGGTGGCGGGGCGTGACCGTGCTGTCGTGGGCCGGGATGCGGGGCGTGGTGTCGCTGGCCGCGGCGAGCGCGTTGCCGCTGGACCTGCCCGGCCGGAACCTGATCGTGTTCTGCGCGTTCGTGGTCACCGTCGGCACCCTGCTCCTCCAGGGGCTCTCGCTGCCGTTCGTGATCCGCAAGCTCGCGTACCGCGGTGACGAGGAGCGCACCGACGCGTTGGCCGAGGCGCAGGTGCAGCACGCCGCCGCGCAGGCCGCCGTGCGCAGGCTGGACGAGGTGGTCGGCGGGGACGAGACCACGCCGGACCACGTCGTGGACCGGCTGCGGGTCATGGCCGAGCACCGGGGCAACGCGGCGTGGGAGCGGCTGGGCAGGCAGGAGGACGAGAGCCCGGCCGCGTCCTACCGGCGGCTGCGGCGGACCATGCTGGACGCCGAGCGGCAGGTGTTCATCCAGGCCCGGGACGAGGGCCGGATCGACGACGAAGTCCTCTTCCGGGTGCTCCGCGAGCTGGACCTGGAGGAAGCGGCCATCTCCCGGGAGTGACGATCACGACCCGTTCACCGTGACGTGGTCCGCGCTTCGCCCTACCGTGTCCGATACGTCGCGATGCGCGACGAAGCTGCCGCGGGTCTGGAATCTCTGGGCGAGAACCCTTCCGGGAGGTCGGCGATGGTGCGGACGAGGATCGTCGGGGCGGCGCTCACGGCGCTCGCGGTGGCGGGGGCGGTGGTGCTGCCCTCGGCGTCGGCGAGCGGTGAGGCCGAGGTGGCGTCGTCGCGCGGGGGCGGCCCGCTGGTGGTCGGCCACCGGGGCGCGTCGGGCTACCGGCCCGAGCACACGCTGGCCGCGTACGAGCTGGCCGCGCGGATGGGCGCCGACTACATCGAGCCGGACCTGGTCGTGACCAAGGACGGCAGGCTCGTCGCGCGGCACGAGAACGAGATCGGCGGCACCACGGACGTGGCGGCCAAGCCGGAGTTCGCGGGGCGCAGGACGACCAAGGTCATCGACGGCACGCCGGTCACCGGCTGGTTCACCGAGGACTTCACGCTCGCCGAGCTGAAGACGCTGCGGGCCAAGGAGCGCATCCCGGACGTGCGGGCGCGCAACACCCTCTACGACGGCCGGTTCCCCGTGCCGACGCTGGAGGAGGTCATCGACCTGTCCCGCCGGCTGTCGCGCGAGCTGGGCCGCGACATCGGCATCTACCCGGAGACCAAGCACCCGACGTACTTCCAGGACATCGGCCTGCCGCTGGAGCCGCGCCTGGTCGACGTGCTCACCCGCGCGGGCCTGAACCGGCCCGGCGCGAAGGTCTACGTGCAGTCGTTCGAGGTGGCGAACCTCAAGCAGCTCAAGTCGAAGCTGCGCGTGCCGCTGGTGCAGCTGATCAACGGGTCGGGCGCGCCGTACGACTTCGTGAAGGCCGGTGACAAGCGCACCTACAGCGACCTGCTGACGCCGGAGGGCCTGCGCGAGATCCGCACCTACGCGCACGGCATCGGCGCGGCGAAGGACCGCATCATCCCGCGCGACGCGTCCGGTCGCCTGCTCGAACCGACCACTCTGGTGCGCGACGCCCACGCCCGCGGCCTGATCGTGCACGCCTGGACGTTCCGCAACGAGAACACGTTCCTGCCGGCCGACTTCCGCACGTCCGCCGACCCGGCCGCGTACGGCGACGCGTTCGGCGAGTACGCGAGGTTCTACGCCACCGGCCTGGACGGGGTGTTCGCCGACAACCCCGACACCGCCGTGGAAGCCCGCAGGGGCTGATCGCCGCACCGTCCTCGGGGGGGGGCCCCCCCGCGCGCCCCCCGGCCGTCAAAACACCCGGGCCGGGGGGCGCCGCGGACCCCCCCGCGGGGAACAAGGGGCGCGATTGACACACG
>NZ_JBHYXZ010000059.1:31042-35063 GCF_042752395.1 Actinosynnema sp. NPDC059335
TTTCTCCCACACCACCCCCCACCCCGCTCTACCCCCCGGGGCGCGTCTCCCCCCCCCCTGCGGGGGGCCCCCCCCCCCCGCCCCCCCCCGAGGCCGATCAAGACCCGTGCGCGGCTTCGCGCAGGTCCCCGCCAAGGGGAACCCTTGCAGCGATTCTACCGACGGGGTCCGACAATTCCGGCCCGTGCGCTCCCGGCCTCTGCGCCTTGAGGCCGTGCGCTTCCGAGCCGCCGTGCGCTTCCGGGCCGCCGTGCGCTTCGAGGCCGTGCGCTTCCGGGCCGCCGTGCGCCGACGACCCGGCGAGCAGACCGCGCGCCGCCAGGATCGGCAGCACGCCCTCGCCGAACCAGAACGCCTCCTCCAGGTGCGGGTAACCGGACAGCACGAACTCCTCCACGCCCAGCGCGTGGTACTCCTCGACCAGGTCCGCCACCTCCTCGTGGCTGCCGACCAGCGCCGTGCCCGCGCCGCCGCGCACCAGCCCGATGCCCGCCCACAGCCCGGGGTGGACCTCCAACCCGCGCACGCCGCGGCCCAGGTCGCCGCCGTGCAGCGCCAGCATCCGCTGCTGCCCGACCGACTGCGACGTCCGCAGCTGCTCCTGCGCCTTCGCCACCTGCTCCGGGTCCAGCGCCTCCAGCAGCTTCTCCGCCTCGCGCCACGCCTCCGCGGAGGTGTCGCGGCTGATCGTGTGCAGCCGCACGCCGAACCGGATCGGCCGGTCGCCCGCCAGCTCGCGCACCCGGCCGATCTTCTCCGCCACCTGCGCGGGCGGCTCGCCCCACGTCAGGTACACGTCGGCCCGCCGGGCCGCGACCGGCAGCGCCGCGTCGGACGACCCGCCGAAGTAGATCGGCGGCACGGGGTCCGGCGCGGCCATCACGGTCGCGCCCGACACCCGGTAGTGCGCGCCCTCGAAGTCGACCGGCCGCCCCGACCACACGGCCCGCACCACGTGCAGGAACTCGTCCGTCCGCGCGTACCGCTGGTCGTGGTCGAGCCAGTCGCCGAACCGCCGCTGCTCCACCTCGTCGCCGCCGGTCACCACGTTGAGCAGCAGCCGGCCGCGGGAGATCCGCTGGTAGGTGGCGGCCATCTGGGCGGCCAGCGTCGGCGAGATCACCCCGGGCCGGAACGCCACCAGGAACTTCAGCGTCGAGGTCCGCGCGAGCAGCGCCGCGGTGGTGAGCCACGCGTCCTCGCACCACGTGCCGGTCGGCGTGAGCACCCCGGCGAACCCGTTGCGCTCGGCCGCCTGCGCGACCTGGGCGAGGTAGTCGATGTCCGGTTGGCGCGCCGCCGCCGCGCCGAGCGACCGGTTGGCGTGGAAGCGCTCGACCACGGTCCGGCCGTCGCCGGAGGTCGGCAGGAACCAGTGCGGCACGACGGTCATGACAGCTCCCCCTGGAATCGGGTGTCCACGAACTTCCTGAAGTCCACCTTGCCGGGCAGCGCGCCGTCCGCGGTGAACGCGTCGGCCAACTCCTGCTCGGAGGCGATGACCGCGTCGTCCAGCTTGACCGGCAGGTCACCGCCGCGCGCCACGGCGGCCCGGGCCACCTCGGGCTTCAGCCCGGTCTCGGCCGCCCACACCCGCGCCCACTCGTCGCGGTGCGTGTCGGCCCACCGCTGGGCCTGGCTGATCCGCCGCACGAACTCCTTGATCGCGGCCTCCTTGCGCGGGTCGTCCAGCGCGGCCCGCCCGGCCACCTGGAAGGTGTAGCCGTTGGACTTGCCGCGCCCGTCGGTGAGCACCCGCGCGCCGGCCTCCAGGAGCGCCTGCGACGTGTACGGGTCCCACACCGCCCAAGCGTCCACCCGCTTCTGCGTGAACGCCGAGTACGCGTCGGACGGCTGGAGGAAGTTCAGCGTCACGTCCTTCGTGGTCAGGCCCTCGGCGGCCAGCGTGAGCAGGATCTGGCCGTGCGCCGAGCTGCCCTTGGCCACCGCGATGCCGCGGCCCTTCAGGTCCCGCACGGTCTTCACCGGCGAGTCGCCGGGCACCAGCAGGGCGTCGCTCTCCACGTTGCCCTTCGCCGAGTACACCGCGGCGATCCTGGCGTTGGCCGCCGCGGCGAAGATCGGCGGCGTGTTGCCCACCCCGCCGACGTCGATCGCGCCCGCCGACGCGGCCTCCAGCAGCGGTGGGCCGGAGGTGAAGGTCGACCACTCGATCCTGTACGGGAAGTCGTCCAGCAGGCCGGCGGCGGTCAGCAGGGACTGCGAGCCGCCCTTCTGGTCGCCCACCCGGAGCACGACCTCGCCGTCCGACGACGCCGCCGTGCCGCAGCCCGACAGCGCCAGGACCGCGACCGCCAGGACGCTAAGCAGCTTCGACATCGTCCACTCCCAGGTTCGACAGCACTTCCACCCGCAGGTCCGCGAAGGACGCGCGGCGCCGCGGTCGCGGCAGGTCGACGTGGTGCTCGGCCACGATCCGACCCTCGTCCAGCACCACGACGCGGTCGGCGAGCAGCAGCGCCTCGTCCACGTCGTGGGTCACGAACAGCACGGCGGGCCGGTGCTCCCGCCACAGCTGCTCGACCAGGTGGTGCATGGCGAGCCTGGTCAGCGCGTCGAGCGCGCCGAACGGCTCGTCCAGCAGCAACAGGTCCGGCTCGCGCACGAGCGCCCGCGCCAGCGACACGCGCTGCGCCTCGCCGCCGGACAGGGTCAACGGCCACGCGTCGGCATGATCGGCCAACCGCACCTCGGCCAGCGCCCGCTCCGCGACCGCGCGCCCGTCCACGCCGCGCAACCCGAGCGAGACGTTGCGCCACACCCTGCGCCACGGCAGCAGCCGGGGCTGCTGGAACGCGACCGAGACCCGGCCCGGCACGGTGACCGAGCCCTCGACCTCGGCGTCCAGCCCGGCCAGGATCCGCAGCAGGGTCGACTTGCCGCAGCCGCTGCGGCCCAGCAGCGCCACGAACTCGCCCTCGGCCACGTCCAGGTCGAGCCCGGCCAGCACGCGCCGCGGCCCGAAGTCCTTGACCAACCCCCGGATGCTCACCGCGCCCGCCACCGCAGCACCTTCCTCTCCAGCCCGCGCACCACGGCGTCCGTGCCCAGGCCGAGCAGCGCGTAGACGAGCAGGCCGACCACGACGATGTCGGTGCGCAGGAACTCGCGCGCGTTGTTGATCAGGTAGCCGATGCCCGCGTCCGCGTTGACCTGCTCGCCGACGATCAGCGACAGCCACGCCGTGCCGAGCGCGATCCGCAGGCCGACCAGGGTCTGCGGCACCGCCGACGGCAGCACCACGTGCACGACCCGCTCGAACCGGGTGTAGCCGAGCACCCGCGCGGCCTCCAGCAGCGCCGGGTCGGTCTGCCGGATGCCCGAGTGCAGGTTCAGGTAGAGCGGGAACGCGACGCCCGCCGCGACGAGCGCCAGCTTGGGTTCCTCGCCGATGCCGAACCACAGGATGAACAGCGGGACCAGGCCGAGGTGCGGCAGCGTGCGCAGCATCTGCACGGGCGGGTCGAGCAGCCGTTCGCCCCAGCGGGACAACCCGGACGCCAGGCCCAGCGCGCCGCCCACGGCCGCGCCGAGCGCGAAGCCCACCGCGACCCGGCTGGACGAGACCAGGAGCGCGTCCACCAGCCGGCCGTCGAGGACCAGCTCGTAGGCGGAGGTGAAGACGGTGACCGGGGACGCGAGCTTGTCCGGCGGCAGCACGCCGGTGCTGCTCGCGACCTGCCACAGCACGACCAGGCCGAGCGGGCTCAGCCACCGGCGCAGGTCGGGCAGCCTGCGTTTGCTCGGTGCGGGCGCACGCGCGGGAACCACCGTTTCGGGGCGCGCGACAACACCCGCCGTGGAAATCGACACGGATTTCTCCCAGCGGACGGGGAACATCGGACGCGCTGATCAGCGGGTTCGAGTTTTGATATCCGGACGGGGGAAGTCAACGTGTCCCGAATTGTGAAAGTGGGGCGGTGGGCGCGTGTATGGGGGGCGCCGCGGGAGATGGGGGGTAGGGGGGCGGGGGCGGACTTGGTGGCCGGGCGGGAGGTGT
>NZ_JBHYXZ010000059.1:35073-41671 GCF_042752395.1 Actinosynnema sp. NPDC059335
GTGTGTGTGTGGGGGGGCCACGCTTGGATTGTTTTTGTGGTGGGTGGTGAGTCTATTTTTTTATCTCCCCCCTCGCGGGCGGGGGCTGGCGGCGGCCGCCCCCCCCCCCCCCCACTGTCGGGGAATGCGGGTCAGGCGAGCATGTCGTGCCGGACGATGGTCTGGTCGCGGCCGGGGCCGACGCCGATCGCGGACATCCGGGCGCCGGAGATGTCCTCCAGGTGCTCGACGTAGGCGCGGGCGTTCGCGGGCAGCTCCTCGAACGTGCGGCAGTGGCTGATGTCCTCGAACCAGCCCGGCAGCTCCTCGTACACCGGCACGGCGTGGTGCACGTCGGTCTGCGTCATCGGCATCTCGTCGACCCGCTCGCCGTCGATCGTGTAGCCGACGCAGACCGGCACCTTCTCCAGGCCGGACAGCACGTCGAGCTTGGTCAGAAAGTAGTCGGTGATGCCGTTGACCCGCGCCGCGTACCGGGCGATCACCGCGTCGAACCAGCCGGTGCGCCGGGACCGGCCGGTGGTCACGCCGAACTCGCCGCCGGTCTTGCGCAGGTGCTCGCCCATCTCGTCGTGCAGCTCGGTCGGGAACGGCCCGGAGCCCACCCGCGTCGTGTACGCCTTGAGGATGCCGATCACGGTCGTGATCTTCGTCGGCCCGATGCCCGAACCGGCGCTCGCGCCGCCCGAGGTCGGGTTCGACGACGTGACGAACGGGTAGGTGCCGTGGTCCACGTCGAGCAGCGTGCCCTGGGAGCCCTCCAGCAGCACCGTCTCGCCGCGCTCCAGCGCCTGGTTGAGCAGCAGCCGGGTGTCGGCGATCCGCGAGGTGAACTTGGCGCCGTGCGCCAGCACGCTCTCGACCACCTGCTCGGGGTCGAGCGCCTTGCGGTTGTAGACCTTGACCAGCACCTGGTTCTTGAAGTCGAGCGCCGCCTCGACCTTCTGCCGGAGGATCTTCTCGTCCAGCAGGTCCTGCGCGCGCACGCCGACGCGGGCGATCTTGTCCTGGTAGCACGGGCCGATGCCGCGGCCGGTGGTGCCGATCTTGGCCTTGCCCAGGTAGCGCTCGGTGACCTTATCGATCGCCACGTGGTAGGGCATGATCAGGTGCGCGTCCGCGGAGATGAGCAGCTTGCTGGTGTCGACGCCCTGCTCCTCCAGGCCCGCCAGCTCCTCGAGCAGCACGCCGGGGTCGACCACGACGCCGTTGCCGATGACGCTGGTCACACCGGGGGTCAGGATGCCGGAGGGGATGAGGTGCAGGGCGAACTTCTGGCCGTCGGGCAGCACCACGGTGTGCCCGGCGTTGTTGCCGCCCTGGTACCGGACCACCCACTGCACCCGGTCACCGAGCAGGTCGGTCGCCTTGCCCTTGCCCTCATCGCCCCACTGGGCACCGATCAGCACGACGGCCGGCATGTGAAACTCCAAGCGGTTGGACGGGTAAGAGCCGAATGCCCGCGACGGCCGAGCCGTCATGAGGACGGCTGTTGAGGGTAGACCAGGAGATGAAGGTGCGCGGAATCGTGCTGGCCTGCGGAAACTCGCAGTCGCCATTGATCACGGACGGTGACCGCTTCGAGGTGCGCCGAGTGGCCGAACGACCCGGGAAGGCCGAGGTGGACGCGATCCTCGCCGATTCGGGTGACAAACGTCTCGTCGTGCACGGCACGGACGCCGACCTCAACGCCGTGGTGCTGCGGCTGCTGCGCACCGAACGGCTCGCCGACGTGCCGGTCGGGTACGTGCCCGCCGACCCGCGCTCGGAGGTGGCCCGGCTGTGGGGCCTGCCGACCGACCCGGGCCGCGCGCTCGACCTCGCCCTGTCGGGCGAGCCCGACCGGGTGTCGCTGGTCCGGGACGACGTGGGCGGGGTGCTCGTCGGCCTCGGGTCGCTCGGCCCCGTGCGGGGCGTCGGCTACGGCGACGACACCGTCGTGCTGCGCGGCCAGGCGTCCCGGCTGGAGGTCACCCCGGACCCGGACGGCGGCCCCGGGCTGGTGGTGCACGTCATCCACAAGCGGCTGTTCGGGCGCAAGGTGACGAGCACGCCGGCGCGCGCGTTCCAGCTCGGCTGCCTGCCGGTGCAGGTGAACTTCGACGGCATCGCGCACCCGCGGCCGATGGGCAAGTGGACCTGGTACCGCCACACGGAGGACCTGCGGCTGGTCCGCGGGGTGCAGTGACTCCGGAATTTTCCCGCGCGCCATTCAGTCGTCACTCGACAGCGTTGTAACGGAAGGAGGATTGACCCAAGGTAATTCCGACAGCTTCCAACTAGGAAGGTCGGAATTATGTCAACGGTCAACAAAACCGCGCGCTTCACCGCCATTCTGCGACTTCCGGCTTTTTCCCTGCTCCTGGCTGGTGTGCTGGCAGTCGGTCTGGTCACCCCCGCCCACGCGACGCCGCCGGGCATCCCGAGCACGAGCACCGCGCTCGCGGAACTGGCCGCGCTGACGGTCGCCGGCGAGGGCTCGACCAGCGGCTACTCGCGCGACCTGTTCCCGCACTGGACCACCGTCTCGGGCGCCTGCAACACCCGGGAGACGGTGCTCAAGCGGGACGGCTCGAACGTGGTCACCGACTCCGCCTGCGCCGCCACGTCCGGCCGCTGGTACAGCCCGTACGACGGCGCGACCTGGAGCGCCGCCTCGGACGTGGACATCGACCACGTCGTGCCGCTGGCCGAGGCGTGGCGCTCCGGCGCGTCGTCGTGGACCACGTCGCGGCGGCAGTCCTTCGCCAACGACCTGAGCGGCCCGCAGCTCATCGCCGTCACCGACAACGTCAACCAGGCCAAGGGCGACCAGGACCCGGCCCTGTGGAAGCCGCCGCTGACCTCGTACTGGTGCACGTACGCGAAGATGTGGACGCGCACGAAGCACAAGTGGGGTTTGACGGTGAACTCCGCGGAGAAGTCTGCGTTGCAGACCATGCTCGGGAGGTGTTGACGACCGATGGCCGACCTGTCCTCCGCCTTCGTGGCCGGACCCGGTGGCGTCATGACCGACGAGGTCGGCGTGGTCACCGGTGACCTGGAGCTGCGCACCACGCTCGCCGACGACGGCGCGCTGCGCGCGACCGTGCGCTACGAGGGCGCGGAGGAGTGGTACGCCGTCACCGGCGCGTCGTGCCGCCTGGCCGACCCGCGCGACCACGAGGCCGTGCACGCCGTCCTGCTCGGCGTGCTGAACCGGCCGCAGGGCTAATCGCCGTCGCGCTCGTTGCCGCCCTTGCGCGTCAGGGGCGGCAACGCCGCCGCGGCCTCGCCCCGGGACAACCCCGTCGCCTGCAACAGGTCCACCGCCACCGACCTGACCTGCGCCAGCACCACCCTCGTGGAGAAGCCCTCGCCGCCCAACCGGTGCGGGGTGGCCACCGACGCCGCGGCGCAGATCGCCGCCCGCGCCCGCTTCGGCTCGTCGCCGCGCTCCAGCTCCGCCCGCAGCACGTCCACCGCGTCCGCGTACTGCCGCAGCACGTCCGGCAGCACCTCGGGCATCCGCTCGTCGTCCCGCAGCGCCGCCAACGCGCGCCGCGCCAGCACCCTGGTGTTGCGCAGCGCGTAGTCCACCGGCGTCGCGGCCGTCACGTACCGGCCCAGCTCGTGCCGCCTGCGCCACCGGATCGGCGCGATGGTGGCGATCTCGCCGCCCGTGCGCAGCGCGGACTCGAACTCGTCCACCGCCTCCTGGCTGTCCCGCAGCCGCGCCAGCACCCCGGCGGCCCGCACCGCGTCGGACTCCGCCACCGCCGTCGCCACCCCGCGCAACGCCTCGGTCAGCTCGCCGAGCACCACCTTCGCCTGCCGGTGCGCCACGGTGAGCGGGTTCGCCGGCAGCAACGCCGTCACCGCGAGCCCCACCAGGCCGCCGACCAGCGCGTCCACCATCCGGTCCAGCCCGCCGCCCGCGCTCGGCGGCAGCAGCGTGGCGACCAGGACCGCCGACGACCCCGACTGCAGCGCGATCACCGCGCCGCCGTCCAGCAGCACCGCCGTGGACATCGCGAGGGCCACGACCAGCGCGATCTGCCACGGACCCGACCCGATCAGCGAGATCAGCACGTCGCCGACGCCCACGCCCACGGACACGCCGACCACCAGCTCCACGACCCGGCGCAGCCGCTGGCCCAGCGACACGCCCAGGCACACCACGGCGGCGATCGGCGCGAAGAACGGGTGGGCGTGCCCGACCACCTCGGTGGCGACCAGCCAGGACAGCCCGGCGGCGAGCGCGGCCTGGCCGATCGGCAAGGCCGTGCTCCGCCACCGCCTCAGCCTGCGCGCCACCTCGTCGCGCACGGCTCCCACGCGGTCAGCTCAGGCCGAGCGCGGCGGACGCCGCCGGGTCGCTGTCGGCGAGGAACTTCCGGCAGCGCTCGTACTCCTCGGTCTCGCCGATCTCGTCCGCGGCCCGCGCCAGCGCCGCCAGCGCGCGCAGGAAGCCCTGGTTGCCCCGGTGCGACCAGGGCACCGGGCCGTGGCCGCGCCACCCGGCCCGGCGGAGCTGGTCCAGCCCGCGGTGGTAGCCGGTGCGCGCGAACGCGTAGCCCGCCACCGGGTCGCCCGTCTGCAACGCCCGCTCGGCGAGCAGGGCCCACGCCTCGCTGAAGTCGGGGTAGGCGCGGACGATCTTGGCCGGGTCGGTGCCCGCCTCGGCGGCGGCCTGCGCCTCCGGGCGGTCGGGCAGCAACGTGGGTTCGGGGCCGAGCAGGTTCTCCATGCGGTCAGCTTAGGAACACCCGGGCCACGGCAGCGACCACTGCCAGCACCAACGCGGTGACGATCACGCCGGCCACGAACTTCTTCGCCATCGAGGGCACTCCCCGGTCTCTCAGCGGACTCTCAGCCCGGCACCCTGCCGTGCCCGGCCGTTCGGAGCAACGTCGATCACCTGTTAGGCTGATCCGTACGGGGAACGCGCAGGTCAGGGCCGTCCCCTAGGGGATCCGGGGGCAAATACCAGGGCGGGTCACCCTTCCGGCCCACCGAATCGAGACGCATCATGGGCGGGTGAACATGGGGGTTGCCAACCGCGTCGCGCGTTTCCGCGACCAGTACTGGGAACGCGGCGAGCCGGGGCGGGACACGCCACCCGCTCTCGCGGCCGCGCTGCACCGGCTCTGGCTGGTCGGCCTGCTGCTCAAGCTGATCGGCTCGTCGTGGGACGTGGCCTGGCACTTCAAGTGGCTGCGCGACGAGCTGGCGCCACCGCACCTGATCAACACCGTGGGCACGGTGATCGTGGTCGGGCTGACCCTGTTCCACACCTACACCGGCTACGGCGCGGACCGGACCGCGCTGCGGCTGATGCAGTGGGGCACCGGCGTCTTCCTGGTCGCGCTGCCGATCGACCTGATCAACCACCGGGTCAACGGCCTGGACATCACGTCGTGGAGCGGGTCGCACGCCCTGCTGTACCTCGGCACGGCGATCATGCTCGCGGGCGCGATCCGCGGCTGGACCCGGTTCTACCCGGAGGGCGGCCGGTGGCGGCTGTTCGGGCTCGCCGCGCTGTGGTTCTTCTTCCTGGAGAACATGTGGTTCCCCAACCAGCACCAGGAGTACGGGGTGCTGGAGATCGCGTCGTGGGACCGCGGCGACCCCTACGCCGAACCGAGCCTGCTGCAGTTCGCCGCCGACCAGATCGGCCGGCCCGTCGACCGCGAGTCGATCGTGCAGTTCTCGCTGCCCATCGCCGACTGGGTCTACCCGGTGTGGGGCCTGGTCGCGGCGGCCCTGGTGCTGGTGCTGGCCCGGCGCACGCTCGGCACGCCGTGGGCCGCGACGGCGGTCGCGGGCGGCTACGTCGCCTACCGCCTGCTGATCTGGCCGCTGCTCGGCGTCGCCGACTTCCCGCTCTCGACCGTGCCGGTGTTCCTGCTGCTCGTCGGCGTGGCCGTGGACGCGGCGCACCTGGGCCGGGTGCCCGCGCCGCCGGCCGCGGTGCTCGGCTCGGCCGCCGTCACCGGCCTCGGCTACGGCGGGATCTGGGTCCAGCAGCAGCTGGACGCCGCGCCGCCGATCCTCTACTCCTCGGCACCGGCCACGTTCCTCGTCCTGACGGCCCTGTGGCTCGCCGCCCAGCGGTTCCCCGTGCGCCGGCGCGCGGTAATGACCACCTGATCGGGAGCCGAAGACCACCCGAACACGTGAACGGCCCCTCCCGGCATCCGGGAGGGGCCGTCCGTCGCGCGGGGAGCGTCAGCCGGCGATCATGCGGCCGGACGACTTCAGGTGCTCGCACGCCTGCGCGATGCGGGCGGCCATGCCCTGCTCGGCGGCCTTGAGGTAGGAGCGCGGGTCGTACGCCTTCTTGTTGCCGACCTCGCCGTCCACCTTGAGCACGCCGTCGTAGTTGGCGAACATGTGGCCCACGATCGGCCGGGTGAACGCGTACTGCGTGTCCGTGTCGATGTTCATCTTGATGACGCCGTACGACACGGCCTCGTGGATCTCCTCCAGCAGCGAGCCCGAACCGCCGTGGAAGACCAGGTCGAACGGCTTGGAGCCGGCCGGCAGGCCCAGCTTCTCGGCCACCACGTCCTGACCCTGCTTGAGGATCTCCGGGCGCAGCTTGACGTTGCCCGGG
>NZ_JBHYXZ010000059.1:41770-46800 GCF_042752395.1 Actinosynnema sp. NPDC059335
TCGAACGGCTTGGAGCCGGCCGGCAGGCCCAGCTTCTCGGCCACCACGTCCTGACCCTGCTTGAGGATCTCCGGGCGCAGCTTGACGTTGCCCGGCTTGTAGACGCCGTGCACGTTGCCGAACGTCGCCGCGACCAGGTAGCGGCCCTTCTCACCGGCGCCGAGGGCGTCCACCGTCTTCAGGTAGTCCTCGGGCGAGGTGTAGAGCTTCTCGTTGATCTCGGCGACGACGCCGTCCTCCTCGCCGCCGACGACGCCCACCTCGATCTCGAGGATGATCTTGGCCTTGGCGGTGAGGTCGAGCAGCTCGGAGGCGATCTTCAGGTTCTCGTCCAGCGGCACGGCCGAGCCGTCCCACATGTGCGACTGGAACAGCGGGTTGAGCCCGCGGTCCACCCGCTCCTGGCTGATCGCGACGAGCGGCCGGACGTAGCCGTCCAGCTTGTCCTTCGGGCAGTGGTCGGTGTGCAGCGCGATGTTCACCGGGTACTTCTCGGCGACCACGTGCGCGAACTCCGCCAGCGCAACCGCGCCGGTCACCATGTCCTTGACCTTGGTGCCCGAGGCGAACTCGGCACCACCGGTCGAGACCTGGATGATCCCGTCGCTCTCGGCTTCCGCGAATCCACGCAGGGCCGCGTTGAGGGTCTCGGACGAGGTGACGTTGATCGCGGGGTAGGCGAACTCGTTCGCCTTCGCGCGGTCGAGCATCTCGGCGTAGACCTCGGGGGTTGCGATGGGCATCGGTGGGTCCTCCTCGGGTGCCCGGAACGCGGTGTCGGCAGCATCCTACGACCACGGCCCGGCGGGGAAAGATGATCAACGGCATAGTGGAGCCATGGCGATCGCACGGTGGAACGGCGAGATCATCGCCGAGAGCGACAAGACCGAGGTGGTGGAGGGGAACCACTACTTCCCCCTGGAGTCGGTGAAGGCCGAGTACCTCCGGCCCTCCGACACGAACACGGTCTGCCCGTGGAAGGGCAAGGCCAGCTACTACACCCTCCACGTGAACGGGGCGGACAACCCCGACGCCGCGTGGTACTACCCGGAGCCCAAGTCCGCGGCGGCCAACATCAAGGACCACGTCGCGTTCTGGAACGGCGTCGAGGTGACCGACAACTAGTCCGCGAGCGCGGCGGCGACGTCGCGCAACGCCCGCTGGGCGTCGGCGGCGCCGACCACCTGGACCGCCACGTGGTCGGCGCCCGCCTCGTGGTGCTCGCGCAGGCGCCGCGCGACGCGCTCCACCGGGCCCCACGCCACCAGCGCGTCGACCAGCCGGTCGCTCCCGCCGTCCGCCAGGTCGTCCTCGGTGAACCCGTGGCGCAGCCAGTTGCGGGTGTAGTTCGGCAGCCGCAGGTAGTGGGCCAACGCCCGCCTGCCCAGCTCGCGGGCCCGGGTCGGGTCCTCCTCCAGCACCACGTGCTGTTCCGGCGCGAGCAGCACGCCCGCGCCGACCGTCTCGCGCGCCCGCGCCGTGTACTCGGGCGTCACCAGGTAGGGGTGGGCGACGCTGGTGCGCGCGGCGGCGAGCCGGAGCACCCGCGGCCCGAGCGCGGCCAGCGCGAGCCGGTCCCGCGGCACGTCCAGCTCGTCCAGGTAGTGCAGCAGCTTCTGGTAGGGGCTGTGATAGACCTCACCCACCAGCTCGCCGTGCCCGACGCCGATGCCGACCAGGAACCGGTCGGTCCACGCCAGCGCGCGGTAGCCCTCGTTCAACTCGCCCGCCGGCGTCGTCCAGACGTTCACCACGGCGGTCGCCACGGCGATCTTCTCGGTGGCCTCCAACAGCTCGGAGACCGTGGTCAGGACGCTGCCGTCGGGCGAGCCGCCGAGCCAGAGCGCCCCGTAGCCCAGCTCCTCCAGCTCGGCCGCGTCCTCGCCCCGCCCGCCCCACCGCGCGGCCCGGTCCCACACGCCGTACCTGCCCAACTCGACGGTCATTTCGTCTCCCCACGAACTAGGTGCCGGACAGGGCAACCTCCGCGGGCCGGCATTTAGTCCTGACTGCTCCGGTCGCGCGGGGTGGACCACCCGGCCTAGCTTCGTGACATGACGAAACTCGGAACGAGCGACCTCGACGTGTCGCGCCTGTGCCTGGGTGGCAACGTGTTCGGCTGGACCGCCGACGAGGAGACCTCGCTCGCCGTGCTGGACGCCTACGCGGACGCCGGCGGCAACTTCGTGGACACCGCCGACGCGTACTCGGCGTGGGCCGAGGGGCACGTCGGCGGCGAGTCGGAGACGATCATCGGCCGGTGGCTGCGCCGGCGCGGCGACCGGGACTCGATCGTGGTCGCGACCAAGGTCGGGGCGCTGCGGGGGCTGGACGACCTCAAGGCCGCCACGATCGAGCGGGCCGCCGAGGACTCGCTGCGCCGCCTGGGCGTGGACCACATCGACCTGTACTACGCCCACCGGGACGACCCCGACACGCCCCAGGAGGAGACGCTGGCCGCGTTCGACCGGCTGGTGACCAGCGGCAAGGTGCGGCACATCGCCGCGTCCAACTACACCGCCGACCGGCTCACGTCCGCGCTGGCCGTCTCCGAGCGGGAGGGGTTCGCCAGGTTCGTGGCGCTCCAGCAGGCGTACAACCTGGTGGACCGCTCCTACGAGGGCGAGCTGTCCCGCGCGGTCGCCGACCACGGGCTCGCGTCCGCGCCGTACTGGGGCCTGGCGAAGGGCTTCCTGACCGGCAAGTACCGGCCGGGCGTCGCGGTGGAGAGCGCGCGCGCCGCCGCCGCGTCGAAGTACCTCGACGAGCGCGGTCTGCGGATCCTCGCGGCGTTGGACGAGGTCGCGGAGGCCCACGGGACCACCCAGTCGGCGGTCGCCCTGGCGTGGCTGGCCGAGCAGCCGACCGTGGCCGCGCCGATCGCCTCGGCCCGCACCACCGACCAGCTCGCCGAACTCCTCCCGGCCCTCACCCTGGAGCTGAAGGCGGACGAGGTGGCGGCCCTGACCACCGCCAGCGCCGTTTAACTCTCCAGTAGCTTACTGACGGTAGGTTGCGTTACGGTGGCCTCCCTGGCACAGCGGCTGAGGAGGTCACCGTGGACGTTGCGGGCAAGGTTGTCCTGATCACCGGCGCGGCCCGGGGCATCGGCGCGGAGGTCGCGCACCGCCTGGCGGCGAAGGGCGCGCGGCTCGCCCTGGTCGGCCTGGAGGGCGACCTGCTCCGGGAGGTGGCCGAGCGGTGCGGCGGCCGGGCGTGGGAGGCCGACGTCACCGACTGGGAGGCCCTGGAGACCGCGGTGAACGGCGTGGTCGACCACTACGGCGGCATCGACGTCGTCGTGGCGAACGCGGGCATCGCCGCCACGGGCTTCATCCGCTCGATGGACCGCGACGCGTTCGAGCGGGTCATCGACGTCAACCTGCTCGGCGTGTGGCGCACCGTCCGGACGTGCCTGCCGCACCTGGTCGCGAGCCGCGGCTACTGCCTCGTCGTGTCGTCGCTGGCGGCGATCGTGCACATCCCCGGCAACGCCGCCTACTCCGCCGCCAAGGCGGGCTGCGAGGCGTTCGCGGACAGCCTGCGGGCCGAGGTGAAGCACCTGGGCGTGGACGTCGGCGTGGCCTACTTCTCGTGGATCTCCACCGACATGGTCAACAGCGCCGACGAGCACCCGGTGT
This sequence comes from Actinosynnema sp. NPDC059335, assembly GCF_042752395.1. Lineage (NCBI taxonomy): Bacteria > Bacillati > Actinomycetota > Actinomycetes > Pseudonocardiales > Pseudonocardiaceae > Actinosynnema > Actinosynnema sp. NPDC059335. The sequence goes on from NZ_JBHYXZ010000059.1 coordinate 45,412, forward strand.
TCGGCCCGATGCGGCGCGGCATGCCGGGCCTGGCCGGCAAGAAGTACCCGGTCTCGGACGTGGGCAAGGCCGTGGTCCGGGGCATCACCCGGCGGTCCCGGGCGGTGCACGTGCCGGGCTGGGTGGGCGGCCTGAAGCTGTTCCGCGCGCTCACCCCCCGGGTGGTCGACCGGCAGGCCCCGAAATCGGTGCCCGCCGCCGACCGCGAGATGGCGGCCAACGACCTGTCCGGCCTGGTGGGACCGGGCGGCTCGGCCGCCGCGAAGCCCTAGAGCCAGACCCCCATCACCGTCTCCCACTCGTGCACGCGCGTCTCCTTCACCACGTTGGCGGGCGTGTACGGGTCGGCGGCGAGCACCTCGCGCAGCTCCGCCTCGTCGGCCACCTCGTACACCAGCAGCGCCCCGGACTGGTCGGCGTAGGGGCCGGAGACCAGCAGGACACCCCGCTCCACCAGCGTGGCCAGGTACTCGCGGTGCGCGGGCCGGACCGCCATCCGCTCGTCCTGGTTGTCCCCGAACACCAACTCGACCGCGAACCGTGCCATCGATTGCCACCTCCGTTGTGCAGCGCCGCACCGAAGCTACCGGGTGACGGGGTAACGTCTTTTCCGTGGTCGGTCCCGATCGGAACAGCGGCGGCATCGCGCGTGTGCAGGACACGCTGACGAACCTGCGGATCCAGGACGGCGCGGCCCCGGCCCCGACCGGCCCGCTGACCCTGGAGGACCTGTACCGCCAGCACCGCATGCGGCTGGTCCGCCTGGCGCTGCTGCTGGTCGACGAGCCGGCCACGGCCGAGGACGTGGTGCAGGAGGCGTTCACCGGCCTGCACCGCAACTGGAAGAACCTGCGCGACGCCCAAGCCGCCGTCGGCTACCTGCGCACCGCCGTGGTCAACGGCTCCCGCAGCGTCCTGCGCCGCCGCAAGACGGCCCGCGACTACACCCCTCCGCACGTCGCCAACGCGAGGTCCGCCGAGAGCCTCGCCATGCTGACCGCCGAACACCAGGCCGTCGTCGCCGCCCTCTCCCAACTGCCGCCGAGGCAACGCGAGGTCCTCGTGCTGCGCTACTACGGCGACCTGTCGGAAGCCGAGATCGCCGAGGCCACCGGCATCAGCAAGGGCACCGTGAAGAGCACCGCCAGCCGCGCCCTGGACGCCCTGCAAAAAATCATGGCCGCCAACTGACCCGAGCCACACGGCACCGGCCGCCACCCCACCTCCGCACCGCAACCGGCCGCCCGCCCCCGCCCCACTCCCTCACCGGCGCGCCTTTCCCGACCAAGGGCTTCGTGTCATCCCGCCGACCTGGCGCAGCCCTACCGCGCGTGTCAAGGGGGCACTCCCACCCCTACCCGCACCTGACGCTGGAACCGCCCCCTTGAC
>NZ_JBHYXZ010000060.1:0-46077 GCF_042752395.1 Actinosynnema sp. NPDC059335
CCACCAGGACGGCCGGCAGCGCCGCCAACGCGACCGCCGCGGGCCGGCGCCGGCGCGCGGGCCGGGACGGCGGGGCCTCGACCGAGGCGGCCACCGGCGCCGACCGCCGCGCCGGGTCGGGGGCCAGCATCCGCCCGATGGCCGTGGCCAGCGCGACCGGCACGTCGGGCCGGCTGACCGCGGGCACCGGGTCGCCGAGCACCCGCAGGATCCGCTCGCCGGGCAGCTCCCCGATCCGGCCCGGGTGCGGCGACCGCCCGGTCAGCGCGAAGTGCAGCACCGCGCCGAGGCCGTACACGTCGGTCGCCGCCTCGACCACGCCGGTGCGCAGCGTCTCCGGCGACACCCACTCGATGCCCGCCAACGGGTCGCGCCGGAACTGCCGCCGCTGCGCCACGCCGAAGTCGGCCAGCACGACCTCGCCGTTCGCGCGGAACAGCACGTTGGCCGGGGTGATCCCGCCGTGCAGCACGCCGGCCGCGTGCGCGGCGGCCAGGCCGCGTGACAGGGTTCCGCACAGCGCGTCCACCTCCTCCGACGACAGCGGTCCCTCCCGCCGCACCCGGTTCTCCAGCGAGTCGGCGCACAGCTCCATCCGGAACGCGTGCTTCACGCCGTCGACCAGCTCGACCCCGTCCAGCGGCAGCACCGGCGCGGACAGCCCGGCGAGCCTGGCCCGGTCCCGCTCGATCGTCGCGAGCGCGTGCCGGTCGAACCGGCCGGGGAACACCTTCAACGCCACGCCGTCGACGGCGTAGACCTCGGCGACCGGACCGGTGCCCACCAGCCGGGTCATCGGAGGGCGAACGCCGCTCGGACCCGCGCGCCGAACGACCGCCCGGCGAGCGCCCCGCGGATCTCCGCGACGGCGTCCCACGCGCCCGCCACCGCGTCGTCGTCCGCCCCGGCGCCCGACCACAGCGCCACGTCCAGGTGGCCCGCCAGGCGGTGCAGGCCGGCCACCACCGGGCCGGCGGACGCGGCCGCCACGTCGCGGACCGTCATGCCGGGCGTGATCCGCACGCCGTGCGCGCGCAACAGGTCGCGGGCCTCCCACCACGCGCCGACCACGCCGCGGACGCCGGTCCGCTTGCGGCGCGCGGTCCGGAGGGCCTTCGCGCCCGGGACGGCCAGCAGCACCACCACGGGCAGGGCGAGCACGCCCGCCAAGCCCCGCAGCACCACGTCGCGGACCCCCGTCCAGGGGATGCCCCCGTCCCCCGGTTCGACCGCGGCCACGGGCGGGTCGGGCAGCCGCTGGTCCGGCGGCGGCAGCTCGGCCCGCGCCTTGGCCACGACCTCGGCCAGCCCGGTCCGCGTCGGACCGGCGTCGGCCGCCGTGCCGGTCGGGTCGAGCGGCACCCAGCCGACGCCCTCCACCGCGACCTCGGGCCAGGCGAGCACGTCCCCGTTGCGCACCACCGCCTCGCCGGCCACCGGCCCGCGGGGCGCGCGGTACCCGACCGCCAACCGGGCCGGGATGCCGACGATCCGGGCGAGCACCACGTAGGACGCGGCGAACTGCTCGCTCGTGCCGCGCCGGGTCTCCAGCAGGAACTCGCGCAGCTGCGGCCAGCCGCTCCCGGTCGGCAGCTCCCCGCCGGTCGCGACCTTGAAGTGGTCGGCGAGGTACCGCTCCAGCACCAGCGCCGTCCGGAACGTCGGCCGCGCGGCCCCGGTGGCCTCCTCCGCCAGACCGGCGATCCCGTCCACGACGGTGCCGACGTCGCCGGGCGGGACGTCGGTCGACACCCCGGCGTCGGCCAACCCGGAGAGGTCGCCCGACGGTTCCCGCCACCTCAGCTCGTACTCCACCCGGCCGCCCCGCTCCGGCAGCAGCAGCGTGCCGGCGTCCTCGTCGACGAGGGGCCGCACCGCGCCCGTCACCGACGTGGGCACGGCCTGGCTCGGCAGCCACCGCGGTCCACTCGGGACGGTCACCCGCGCCGAGCGGGACGTCGTCGGCACGGTCACCCCGGCCGGCGGCGCGATCTCCGCGCCCAGCCTGCGGTACCGGTCGTCGGCCGTCCACGCGACGCCGTCGAAGCGGTCCAGCACCACCAGCCGCCAGCGGTCCACCGGGGCGTCGCTCGTGTACCGGAAGACCTCCGCTCCGGGGTCGGCCAACCGCGCCGCGACCTCGGTCAGCGGGCTCACCTCGCGCGGCAGCGGGACCTGCGCGACCTGGTTCTGCCGCACCGAGTACGCGGGTCCCACCGGCACCACCAGGGCGACCACCCCGGCCACGACGCCCAACCCGGCCGTCAACGCGACCGCGGAGCGCGCCGGGGTGAGGAACAGCCCGGCGACCGCCACCCCGTAGCCGAGCGCCACCAGCACCGCCACCACGCCCGACACCGCGACGAAGGTCTGGCTGAGCAGCAGCAGGGCCAGGCTCGGCAGCACGGCCGCGGCCGGCCACCGCAGCAGCTCGACCCCCGCCGACGCCGCGAGGAGCACGAGCAGCGGCACGAACAGCAGCAGGTCCGCCTCCGGCCGCACCGGCCACGTCGACTGGAGGGTGAGCTGCCAGGAGTCGGTCACGCCGGCGACCAGCCGCGCCACGCTGCCCGAGGTCGGCAGCCCGCCCCGCGTGGTGTCGAAGAGCGCCACCTCGACCAGCGCGACCGCGCCCACGAGCACCGCGCCCACGAGCACCGCGAGCAGGGGCCGCCACGGCCGCAGCGCCGCGACCCGGAGGCACAGCTCGAAGACCGCGTAGCACGCCACGACGACGGCGAGCACCGGCGGCGCCAGCGCACGCAACCCGAACACCGGCGCGAACAGCAGGCCCGGCACCGCGGTGGCCAGCAGCAGCCCGACCGCGTGGCCCCTCGTCACGCGATCACCTCCTGCCACCGGCGGATCGCGTCCACGGCGTTCGCCGCCCGCAGCACCCGCACCCCGGGCGCCTCGGGCGCGGCGCCGGCCTGCCCGACCAGCAGGATCACGTCGGCGTACCGCGGCCGCACGCCGACGAGCGCCGCGCGGTCACCCGCCGAGACCGTCGTCGAGGACGAGATCACGACGAGCGTGCCGCCGCCCGCACGCGCCAACGCGGCGGGCACGAGCGGCAGGCCCGCGTCCTCGGCGCGCGTCACGACGCACAGCTCCTCCAGGTACCGGTGGACCGCGTCCCACCCCGAGTCCGTGCCGACGTCGACACCGCCCGGCGTGACCAGCCGACACCGGTGATCGGCAGTGGCGGCGGCGACGACCAGGGACGCCGCGAGTTCGACCGCCTCCTCGAACTCCGGCGCCGCCACCTCGCGCCGGTCGTCCAGCAGCACGGTGAACTGCGGCCGGAGCGGGTCCGCGTAGTCGCGGACCATCAGCTGCCCGGTCCGCGCCGTCGCCTTCCAGTGCAGGTGGCGCACCTCGTCCCCGGGCACGTAGGGCCGCACCTCGCGGACGTCGAGCGACCCGCGCGGCGAGGTCTCCGCGGCCTCCCCGTCGTGGTGGTGCAGCGGGAGCCCGCCGGTGACGGCGCCGACCGGGTGCGTCCTCGGGTACACCCACAGCGTCGCCGTCGCGCCGAGGGTCACCTCGGCCCGGCCGAGCCCCAGCGCGTCGGTGCGGACCAGGGTCAGCGGGCCGACCCGGTGCCTGCCCCGCCGCCCGGTCGGCAGCTCGTCGAGGTAGACCTGTTCCGCGCCGGGCGCGAGCGGCCGGACCGCGACGGTCACCCGGTCCCCGCCGATCCGGTCGACCGCGGTGAAGCCGCCCTGCCGCCGCGGGCCCGGGTTGTGGACGCGCAGCGTGATCCCGGCCCGGCCGTCCCGCTCGACCCGGTCGGGGAACAGCTCGCGGATCACCTCCACCCGCGGCCCGCGCCCCGCGACCCCGAGCGCGGCGGCCACCGCGCCCAGCGCGATCGCGCCGAGCGCGACGGCCAGCGGGTACCCCGCGACCACACCGAGCGCGAGGAGCACGACCGCGACCGCGAGGGTGCACGTGCCACGTCGGGTCAGCCGCACGGTCAGGCCCCCGACGCGCTCACGACGGGGACGGGGACCTCGGCCAGCAGGTCGGCGACGACGCCCGCGGCCTCGCGCTGCCGCAGTTCGGCCTCCGGCTTGAGGATGAGCCGGTGGTCGAGCACCGGGTGCGCGACCTCCTTGACGTCGTCGATCGTCACGAACGCGCGCCCGTACGTCGCCGCGAGCGCCTGCGCCGCGCTGACGAGCGCGATGGTGCCGCGCGGGCTCGCGCCGTACCGGACCTCCGAGTGCTGCCGTGTCGCGGACGTGACGCTCGTCGCGTAGTCGATCACCGCGCGGTCGAGCCGGACGGCGCGCACCTGCGCGATGACGTCCCGCAGGGTCGGGAGGTCCACCACGGCCCCCAGCTCGTCGGGATCGACCCCGGCCCGGTTGCTCATGACCACCAGCGCCTCGGCGACCCGGTCCGGGTACCCCATCCGCAGCCGCATCAGGAACCGGTCGAGCTGCGCCTCCGGCAACCGGTACGTGCCCGCCATCTCGATCGGGTTCTGGGTGGCGATCACCAGGAACGGCCGCGGCACCTCGTGGGCCACCGCGTCGACCGTGACCCGCTGCTCCGACATCACCTCCAGCAACGCCGACTGCGTCTTGGGCGTGCCGCGGTTGATCTCGTCGGCCAGCACCACGTTCGCGAACACGCCGCCGGGGTGGAACGCGAACTTCCCGTCGCCCTGGTGGTAGACCTGCACGCCGGTGATGTCGCCGGGCAGCAGGTCGGGCGTGAACTGGATGCGGTTCCAGGTGCCGCCGACGCTGCGCGCCAGGCACCGGGCGAGCGTGGTCTTGCCCAGCCCGGGGACGTCCTCGATGAGCAGGTGCCCCTCGGCGAACAGCGCCGCCACGGCCAACCGGACGACCTGCGGCTTGCCCCGCACGACCTCCTGGACGTTCGCCGCGATCAGCTCGTACACCTGACCCGGGGTCAGCGTCACGATCTTCTCCTCCCGGATCGCCGGACCGCCGGGTTCGGGCGGACCGCCGCGGTCCCGTCGCGGTGGGCGAACGCTTCGAACGCCCCCGTCCCGTCGGCGTCGGTCCCCGCCCCGCGCCCGGGGTTGTCGTAGGGGCGCGCCGCGCAGTCCGGTCGGTCACCGCAGGGCGCGCCGCCGCTCGCGTTGATCCGCGCCCCGGCGTCGGCTTCGTGCGTGACCGACGCGGGCGCGCCGGTGAGGGTCTGCCCGTCCGGGGTCCGGGTCACCGCGAACACCGTGAAGGTGACGGCGCGGGCCGCCTCCACCTGCGGGTACACCACCTGCGTCCCGGTCACCCGCTGCGCGCCCAGGCCGGTGGCGGTGACCTCGTAGTGCACCAGCACGCCGCCGTTGAGCGGCGGCTGCCCCCAGGTCAGCGTGACGTCCCGGGTCGGCCGGTCGTCCACGTCGTAGTCCGCCCGCAGGCCGACCGGCGCCCCGGCCGGGGAGACCGGCGCGATCGGCGTGACCGGGCCGGACGTCGCGCCGGGGCCGGTGCCCGCCTGGTTCGTCGCGGCGACGGTGAAGGTGTAGCCCACCCCGTTGGCCAGGCCGCCGGCCCGGTACCCGCGCTCGCCGCCGCCGACCTGCGCGGAGCCGGCGTGGCCGTTGCTCCCCTGCCAGGTCACCAGGTACGCGGTGATCGGGGCGCGGTTGTCCGGGGCCGGGCCCCAGCCGACGTCGGCCCAGCCGTTGCCAGGCCGCGCGGTGACCGCGGTCGGTGCGCCGGGACGGCTCGGTGGCACGGGCGGCGGCGGCTCCGGGGTCGCCGGCGGTGCGGGCGGGGGAACCGCGGTCGGCCGGTCCGGCTGCCGGCGTTCGTCGGGCGAGGGGCGGGAGTCGGGCGGCGTCGGCCGGTCGGGCGGGGCCGGTTGGTCGGCCGGCTTCGCGGTCGGCGTGCCGGTCGACGGGGAGGGCTTCCGGGCCACCTCGACGTTCGTCACGCTGCCGTCCTCGGCGACCACCAACACCTGCGTGCCCCGGGTGTCCTCGACGTAGACCCGCTTGTCCTCGCCCAGGGTGAGCCGCGGCTCGCCGGCCTTGTCCCCGACCGGCTCCTCGTCCTTCTTGCGGCCGTTCGCGTCGTAGGTCAGCACGGTGCCGTCGCGCCGGTCCACCAGCGCGACGACCTCGCCGGTCGACACCGGGCCGTCGTAGTCCCCGGCGCCGAGCGCCACCGTGACCGACCGGGCCGGCGTGGTCGTGGTGTCCACCAGGACCAGGCTGCTCTGCGCCGTGCCCTCGTCGAGGACGGCCAGCCGCCCGCCCACGTCCTGCGCGGCCGGTCGCGCCGTGGGCGACAGCGGGACGCCCAGCTCGACGCCGTCGCCGAGCGCGTCGCCCTCGATCGCGTGCAGGGTGCTCGTGAACAGGTCGAGGAACGCGGGCCGGCCGTCCACGACGGTCAGCGCGCCGGGGTGGTCCGGCGGCACGGCCACCGGGCAGCCGGAGATCTCCACGGCGTCCTTGGCCAACGTGCAGATCCGGCCCTTCCCGGTGCGGTGGAACCACATCGTGCCGTCCTGGGTGACCACCGGGACGCCGATCGCGCCGTCGGTGGCGATCGACGCGGCCGGGTCGCCGAGCCGGACGATGCGGCCGCTGTCGGGGTAGACCGCGTACGGGCCGCCGACGACCTCGAAACCGACGGGGGTCCCGGTCGCGGGCGACCTGGTCGAGCGCCGCGGCGTCAGCGACTCCTTGTCGAACCCGGTGATCCGGTTGGGCCCGACGACCCAGCCGCCGGTGTCGCCCTGCAGCACCCGGCTGCCCACCTCGGCGTCGATCGGGAACTCGGCGTCGAGGTGGGCCGTCGCGCCGTCGAGGTGGAACACCACGCCGAGGACGGAGTTGTAGACCCAGTGGCCGGTGTTCGCGAACCTCGCGGCCGACAGCGGCGGCGTGACCCCGGCCAGGACCGCGCCCGCGACCGCCACGCAGACGACGGCGAGCAGGACGAACGGCTGGCTCGCGCGGGCGGCCGAGCGCTTGCTGGTCACGGTGCGGGAAGCTACCGGCGGTGCCCGGGGACCGGTCCCCGACGCCGTGACCTGCGGTGTCAGCGCTCGATCAGGTGGAAGCTGTCCCGGATCGCGGCGATCAGCGGTTCGGCCGCCGCCCAGCGCTCCGCCAGGGTCTCCTCGTCCGTCGCGTACAGGGAGAACGTCAGCTTGTAGAGCGCGCCGGCGGCCACGGCCCTCGTCCGCGTGCGGTAGTGGACCCCGCCCGCGCGGTAGGAGCACTCGAAGTCCGCCGACGCCGCGTTGCCGGACAGCTCGATCGGGCGGTAGTCCGTGATCTGCTGCTTGGTGCTCTGCGCCCGGTGGTCGGCGGTCAGCGCGTCGCGCGCCGACACGCCGGGCTTGTCGGTGATCCGCTGCACCTCGACCTTCAGCGCCCCGACCTTCGGGTCGGTCCGCTCGCCCTCCCAGGTGACGGAGCTGATCGTGCCGTCGATCGAGGAGGTGCGCGGCCACCCGGGCGGGATGCCGATCCCGAAGCCGAGGCGTTCCCGGTGGTCCTCCAGCGTGAAGTCCCGGGCGGTGGTCGTCGTGGGACCGGTCGACGTCGGCGACGCGCCGCCCCGGCCGCCCGGTGGCAGGTTCGTCAGCACCACCGCCACCACCGCGGCCGCGGCCACCGCGCCGAGGGCGAGCAGGGTCACGCGGCCCGACCGCGACTTCCCCGTCCGGGCCGAGGGCGGCGTGGGCGCGTCCGGCGACACCGGTCCGGCGGCGGGGCGGGGCAGGAAGGGCGGCACCGCGGTGCGGGTGTTGGGCACGGTCCCGTGGGCGACCGTCTGCTCGCCGGCCGGGTTGACCTCCCGCGTCGGGTACTCCAGCCGCACCCGCGTGCCGGGCGGCGCGGACGCCGGCAGGGCCGCGATCGCGGTCAGCCGCTCGATCGCGGCCCTGGCCGTCATCCGCTCGGCGGGCTTCTTGCGCAGCAGCCCGTCGATCACCGGGGCCAGCCGGCCGACCCGGGGGTCGGGCGCGGGCTCCCACGACAGCACCGCCCCCAGCGTGGCCTGGACGTCCCCGCGCGCGAACGGCGTCCGGCCGACGACCATGCCGTAGAGCATGATGCCGACCGACCACAGGTCGGCCGCCGGTCCCGCCTCGTCACCGCGGATCCGCTCCGGCGAGATGTACTCCGGCACGCCGGGCAGCTGCCCGGTCGCGGTGAGCACGGAGTCGCCGTCGATCAACGCGATCCCGAAGTCGGTGAGCACGACCCGGTCGTCCACGAGCATCACGTTGCCCGGCTTGACGTCCCGGTGCAGCACGCCGTTGCCGTGGGCGAAGTCGAGGGCCTCCAGCACCTGGACGCCGATGCGCGCGGCCCGGTCCACGGCCATCGGGCCGTCGGCCGCCAGGGCGTCGGCGAGCGAGCGCCCGTGCAGCAGCTCCATCACGATCAACGGCAACCCGGCCGCGTCCGTCACCACGTCGTGCACGGTGATGACGTTGGGGTGCTTGCTCAACTTCGCCGCGGCCCGCGCCTCCCGCAACGCGCGCCGCACCTCCGGGTCGTCCTCGCGCACCACCCGCCCCCTCGGCGGCACGATCTCCTTGATCGCCACCTCGCGGTCCAGGAACTCGTCGTGCGCGTGCCAGACGACACCCATCCCACCCCGACCGAGCGACCGCCGCAGCCGATAGCGCGCCGCGACCAGTCTCCCCTCGCCCTCAGTCACGTCGGTAATATAGCCACCACTCTCCGTCGCCGAGCCTGGTCGCCGTGCGCACGGGCACCCTGCCGACCAGCGTGATCACGCCGCAGCGCACCACACGTCCGGGTGAGAATGGTCGCCCGACCGAACGGTCCGGGCCGGCGTCAGGCCGACGTCGACGCACCACGCCGCAAGTGCCCGACCCGGGCACCACCACGCAATACCGAGGCACTGTCAACGCCGACCCTCGCCGGTGAAACTACGGCATACAACCCAATCAGACGGTTAATTCTTCACCAAAACCGGGATACTGGCGGTCCTGCACCTCTTCCCTGCGGAGGCGTCATGACCGTTCGAACCCGAGCCGCGGCGACCATCGCCGCGCTGCTGTCCACCACGATCGCCGCGTCACCCGCGACCGCCGCGCCCGCGCGGGCCGACCTCACCGCCGCCGTGGCCGACCGCCTCCACGACCGCGTCAGCGACCCGACCACAGCCGACCGGGCCACTGTGGTCACACCCGCGCGGCAGCACGGCGACTGGGCGATCGGCACCGCGGTCCTCACCACCCGCCCCGGCTCGCCGGACTTCCCCGACGGCCGGCTGTTCCTCGCCCGCCGGACCGACGGCACGTGGACCGTCGCGCTGGAGGGCGAGCCGCGGTTCGCCGAACTCGCCGGTCAGGCCCCGATCGTCGGCGACGCGGAACGCGCCCTGCTCGTCCAGCACGACGGCCGGCATGACGGCCAGGTCAGCACAACCGCCGGTGGAGACCTGCGCACCGGCATGGCGCTGCCGTTCGCGGTGGGCCAGGCGTGGACGATGTCCGGCGGGCCGCACGGCTGGTCCGGCGCCGCCGCGCCGTGGAGCTCGCTCGACCTGGCGGGCGGTGACCAGCGCGTGCTCGCCGCCCGCGCCGGCACCGCCTACACCATGTGCACCGGCTGGGTCCGCGTCATCCACGACCGCGGCTACGCCACCGACTACTACCACCTGTGGAACAACATCAACGTCAACGGCGCCGCCGTCGGCCAGGGCGCGTTCCTGGGCAACACCGGCACGGACGTCACCTGCGGCGGCTCGGCCTCGGGCAGGCACGTGCACTTCGCGTTGCGGCAGAACAACGCCTACGTCGGCATCGGCGACCACAACGTCGGCAAGTGGGTGCCGCAGAACGGCGCGTCGGCGTAACAGGGCTCGGCGCTGCACGGCAGCACCCGCGTGTACGCCGGTGGAACAGTCCACAACTACGGCGCGCTCGGCTTCACGCAAGGCGTGGTCGACGCCAACGGCGGCGGCACGGTGAACAAGCGCACCGGTCCCGGCGCCGGCTATGCCGTGGCGGGCAGCGTGGGCGACGGCGCGACCGTCACCATCTCGTGCTCCGCCAACGGCACCTCGCACACCGGGCGTTGGGGCGCCACCGCCCTGTGGAACAGGCTCTCGGACGGCGCCTGGGTGAGCGACGCCTTCCTGTGGACCGGGGTCAACGGTCCCGTCAACGGCTACTGCTGACCACCGGCCTGTCCGGATGTGACAGAACACCGTCATTGCGGCCACGCCCGCCGGTGGTGACGATGGGTGCATGCCACCCGCCCGCCGCGTCGTCATCGCGGTCTTCCCGGACGTCGACCTCCTCGACGTCACCGGCCCCGCCGAGGTGTTCGCGCTGGCCAACCGGCAGACCGCCGGGCGGGCGGGGTACGTGGTGCAGCTCGCCGGCCGGTCACCCGGCGTGGTCACGACGTCCGCCGGGGTCCGGCTGGTGACGGACCTCTCGTTCACGGAGGTGGACGGCGCGATCGACACGCTGGTGGTGCCCGGCGCGGTCGACCTGCGCCCCGGCGGTCCGGTCGCCCGGATCGACCGCGACGTGGTGGCGTGGCTGCGGACGACCGCGCCGCTGGCCCGGCGGGTGGCGTCGGTGTGCGTGGGCGCGCACCTGCTGGCCGCCGCCGGGCTGCTGGACGGCCTCACGGCCACCACCCACTGGTCGACCGCCGAGCAGTTGGCGGCCGACCACCCGGCGGTGGTCGTGGACCCGGACCCGATCTTCGTGCGGTGCGGGAACGTGTGGACCGGCGCGGGGATCAGCGCCTGCATGGACCTCGCGCTGGCGCTGGTGGCCGAGGACCTGGGCGAGGCGGTCGCCCTGACCGTCGCCCGGCAGCTGGTCATGTACCTCAAGCGGCAGGGCGGGCAGAGCCAGTTCTCGGTCCCGTTGAGCCGCCCGCCCGCCGCCCGCCGGGACATCGACGAGCTGCGCGCGTTCATCACCGACCACGTGGACGGCGACCTGTCGACGGCCGCCCTCGCCGCGCGGATGTGCCTGAGCGAGCGCCACTTCGCCCGCGTCTTCCGCCAGGAGACGGGCACCACCCCGGCCGCCTACGTGGAGGCCACCCGGGTCGAGGCCGCCCGCCGCCTGCTGGAGAGCACCGACCAACCCCTGGACCGGGTCGCCGCCGCCTGCGGCCTCGGCTCGGTGGAAACGCTCCACCGGGCGCTGCGCCGGCAGATCGGCGCCACGCCGGCCGCCTACCGCCGCCGGTTCCGCACCGCCGGCTGACCACTCACCGCACCGTGCCCACCACCCCCACCGAACGGAGTTCCGCCATGCCCGCTTCCCCGAGCCTGCGCGACGTGATCGGCCTCGGCGACCGGCTGCCCCGGCTGGCCGACGCCACCCTCGTCCTGATCGACTTCCAGAACACCTACCGCACGGGCGTCATGGCCCTCGACGGCGTCGACGCGGCCCTCGCGGCCGGCTCGCGCCTGCTGGCCGCCGCACGCGCCGCCGGCACGCCGGTGGTCCACGTCGTCAACGACGGCGGCGAGGGCTCCCCGTACGACATCCGCGCCGAGACCGGGGCCATCAGCGCCGAGGTCGCCCCGGTCGACGGCGAACCCGTCGTGGTCAAGCGGTTCCCCGACGCCTTCCACGACACCGACCTGGAACGGACGCTGCGCGCGCTCGGCCGGGGCGAGGACCTGGTGCCGGCCGGGTTCATGACCCACATGTGCGTCACCTTCACCGCCCAGGGCGCGTTCAACCTCGGCTTCCGCCCCACCGTGGTCGCCGACGCCACCGCCACCCGGCCCCTGGCCTCGCCCGACGGCGCGGTGATCCCCGCCGCGACGCTCTAGGCGGCGGCCCTCACCACCATCGGTGACCTCTTCGCCACCATCGCCCCCACCGTCGACGACCTCGTCGGCTGACCCCCTGGGCGCGGTCCGGCGGCGCGGGCCCCTGGTCAGCCGATCGCCACCTGCATGCCGCGCAGCTCGTACCCGGCGATCTCGTCCTTGAACGCGATGCGCGGCGGCCGGACCATCCGCACGCCGTCCGCCGACAGCAGCCTGTGCAGGAAGACGTCGGACTCCAGCATCGCGATGTGCGAGCCGGGGCACTTGTGCGGGCCGTCGCCGAAGGACAGCCCGGTCGAGCCGCCCCCGTCGCGCACCGGACGGCCGGGGCACAGCGCCAGCGGTCGGTCGCCGACGACCTCCGGGTCGGTGTTGGCGTGGTCGAGCTGCACCCGGACCAACGAGCCCGCGGGCACGGTCACCCCGCCGACCGCGACGTCGGCGGTGGTGCGCCGCTTCAGGTGGCCGATGACCGGTTCGAGGCGCAGCACCTCGTGCAGGATCAGCAGCCGCTCGGGTTCGGCGGCGGCGAGGTAGCGGGCCCGCAACCCGTCGTCGGTGAACAGGTGCCACGCGGCCATCACGATGAACTCCCGCGTGGTGACCATCCCGGCGGCCGCGAAGGTCAGGCACTCGCCCAGGATCTCCGCCGCCGTGCAGCCCTCGTCGAGCAGGTGCGAGATCAGGTCGTCCCGCCGCCGCGCCCGCCGCGCCCGCACCGCGGGCCGGACGTCGTTGAGGTAGATCGCCGACCAGCCCCGCAGCTGCCGCCAGATCCAGTAGAGGCCGTGCGGGCTGGTGAACCCCGGTCGGCCGAACTTCTCGGGGAAGAAGTAGTCCAGCCGCCGCCGGATCCCCGGCCTGCTCCCGGTCAGCCCGATCACCGCCGACGTGACCTCGATGACGAGCCGGAAGCCCACGTCCGCGAGGTCCACCGCCCCCGCGCCGCGCATCGACGCCACCTGCTCCTCGGCGACGCGTTCCATCACCGGGCGGTAGGACTCGTCCACCCGCCGGGGCGTGAAGAACCGCGCCGTCTGCCGGCGGTGCTCGCGGTGCTCGGGCCCGTCGCGGTAGAGCACGGGACGGCGGATCCGGCTCGGGAAGTTCTCGGTCGTCTCCACGCCCAGACCGGCCTGCACCGTGTTGTGGTCGCGCAGGAACAGGCGGGCGGCCGCGTACCCGTCGACCTGCCACGTCCCGTCGCGGTCCCGGTGCACGGGGCACCCGGCCGGCGGCGCCCCGCGGTCGACCTTGCGAGTGTTCACGACCCCCACGCTCCCCTCCGGAAGGCGGCGCCACGCCCCGCCCGCCTCCGCACCGCTACCGGTCGAGCCGCAGCACCGTTTCCTCGATCTCGGCGTCCCGCGCGGTGGCGTACGACGTCTCCGTGCCGACGACCGTGAACCCGGCCTTGCGCAGGACCCTGAGCGATCCGATGTTGTCGCTCGCCGCGCGGGCGTACAAGGGCCGAACCGGCACCAGGTCGAGGAAGAGCGCGAGGGCCGCACCGGCGACCCCCTGCCCCCAGACCGCGCGGTCGATCCAGTAGGTGATCTCGGTGTCGCCTGCCACGACGAAGCAGCCGATGCTGCCGACCAGGCGTCCCCCACGCGTCACCGCGCGCGAGGTGACGTCCGGCGAGTCCCGCAACCTCGCCATGTGGCGGTCGAACGCCTCCCGGTCGTCCGGGTCCTGCGCGGTGAAGGCGGCCATCCGCACCGCCTCGGGGTCGCGCATCTGCTCGAACAGCGCATCGAGGTCGGCGTCCTCGATCGGCCGCAACGCCACATCCGTCATCGGTGCCCCCCGGAGCCGCCCGTCACCCGCCTGCCCGCCTGCCCGCCGAACGTAGCAGCGGGGTCCGACAGTGTGGCCGTGCAGCGGAAGCGCAGGTCGCCCCCAGAGAGATCACGGAACGTCAACCACGGACGCCTACGGGCGGATCGATCGGTTCCGCGTAACCTTCAAGGCGCGCAGCAGCATGTCCGCCACGACTTGGGTGATCGAACGGGTACGCAGGGCCGGACAAGCGGTGACGACCTTCGACGAGCAGCGGAACGTCGCGGTGGGGCACGGACGGGTCTTCCCGCTCGGCGGATGGTGGTGACGCCTCCATCCGCGTCGCTGAAAGACCCGCCTCTCGTCTCACCCTCTACCTGCCGTCACCAACGTCATCTAGGCGGCGAGTGCGCCCCTCTTTCGCTTCGCCACGTACGGAATGTCGGCGAACTCCAATCGGAGACCGAGCCGCCGCATCCGTCGATCAAGGCGGAGAAGGGACAGCTGCGACAGGCTGAACAACCGGTCGACGTGCCACGGGCGACCGGCCGCGGCCAACACCACCGTGGTGGGCCCGTCCGGCGTCACCATGGTCGGGTCGACTGCCGCGACACGCCGGTTGAACTCGATCAACGCTTCCGGCTCGAACCGCAGTGACTCCGCCGAGACCTGTGCTTGGGTGAACAGGTGGCTGGCCGCCGTCGCTCGGCTAAGCCACTTCACGTGCACCATCTCGCCGGACGGTCCGACGAGGTCACAGAGCTCGAACTTGTGGTGCAACGGAGTGGCGGCGAGATCGCGGTCCAGGACGATGCCGCCTAGGTGAGCGGCTGCGTGTCCGCAATAGACATGCTCGTCGTTCCGCTTCCCGGTAGGGGTCCACAGCGGGAAGGAAAGCGTGCTGCGCCTACTCAGCAGTTCGTTGACCTGGTCGTGGATCTGCTCGACGAAGCTCTCACCGATCCTTACCCACTCGCCGTGGTGGTAGCAGTAGCGGACACTGTCGATGGTCGTCTCGAAGCTCACCCACCTGCGGAGTTGGGTCGCGGCCGCGAGCGCGTCCCGGCCCGAGTCGTCCGCGCACGGCGTCACCCGGACGCGGGCGATCTCCGCCAAGCGCTCGTCAAGCGGAACACCAGTGAGCAACTGCAGGATGTCGGCGATCTCCAGTGGCGCGACGATGGGTGCCCCACCACGACTCGACACCGCGTACGAGTGCGCGTCATCGGCGGCCCTCACGACGTTCGGTGGCCACGCCACGTCCAAGGGGCCGAAGCGGTCGTCACCACCGAGCGCTCGGGCCAACCGCTGCTCCAGTTCGGTGTAGTGCGGATGGCCGCGCTTGACCGGCCGGAGCTGCCCGATGAACTGCAGGCGGCTGTCCACATCGGTCTGATCGACGATCTCACCGATCTTCGCCAGGTCGCGTAGGAGCGCATCGGGATCCCGTGCCAACGGCACGGTCAACGAGTTCGCCGTCTTGATCCGGTAGGGCTTCGCGTTGTCGCGGTCGTAGGTCAGCCCGGACAGGTCTGCCAAGCCTCCGACGCGATTGACCAACTCGCCGAACCGCTCCAGGTCGAAGCTGCCGATGTCGCTCCCTCCTGGGAACGACGTCTCGATGTGCCGGGCGGTGGCGTCCAGCGCCGACCGGGCGACCGTGCCCAGGCGGTCCGGGTCGAGGCGGCGGATCCCGAACATCAGGCCGAAGCCCTGTTCCATCATCTGGTCGTCGAGCAGGTGGTGACCCGAGCCGCAGGCGATGGCATAGGTCCACGGCGGCAGCGGCACGAGCAGGACGGCGAACGGCAGGGAGCTCGGAAGATTGACGGTGACGTCGGTGACCGACTGGATGAAGGACGCCCACTCCGGCTGCTCGGAGCCGAAGCGCCCGGTCACCAGGCGACCGGTCACCTCTCCGATGCGCACCTCGCGGTTCTCATGGATGTCGTGCTGGGTAAGGGAAACAAGGTAGTCGACCAGGTCCAGGCCACCCTCGAAGCGGTAGAGGGTCTTGGGCGTGGTCGAAGAGCGGAGTCGAGGCAAGGTTGCATGTCCTTGGCGCGCGGCGGCACGGCGCTCACCACGAGGGCGGCGCACAGCCGGGAAGCAGATACCCATGGAGTCGGCTGCGAAGACGTTCGAAGTCGACTGGGGTCTGAGCAGGCAGCAGCCTGCTCAGACAGCCGGGATCGACAGCCGTGTGACGTGGCTGTGAACGATCGTGGCGGATCAGCCGGTCGGCAGAGCTGTCAAGTCCAACCGATCCAGTGATTCAGAACGGAAGTCCGCATTCCTGTGGCGTTTTCAGACAGCCTGGACTTAGAATCACAGGCGTTCCTCCTGACGGTTCTCTGGTGGGTAGCCAGTTCAGTTGGATGGGACGACATCACGCGGCTCCCTGTTGGCGCAGGGGGCCGCGTTCTCATGAAGAGACCATGCTAGGCCGTCATAGGGGCATCCTTACGTGCCGACACTCCAGGCGGTCCGGCGAAGCAGGAGCAAGGCGCTGGGCGGCCGTCACCCGACGGTGAGCGGTCAACCCCCATCGGTCGAGCCGATACACCGTTTGCGAACGTTCCGTCAGAGGTACGCCCATAAGTAGACCCCAACGTGTCCGAGTGTTCTCCGGAGGATACACCTCGTGAGCACAGGGAGTGCGCGGCGACAACGGAGGCCACCCACCGCGCCTACCAGGGCTGGAGCGCCGTCCGGCCTTGCAGCTCGCACGTCGTGACGGTGCATCCGAACGTCGCGGATGCCGTCCGGTGGCCTGCGTGGGCGTCGGACCGCTGAGGGTGGATCCGACTTCAGAGGTTGGCGTGGGCGGTGCGGATCGACTGCTCGGCCTGGGCGTCGCGGAACTCGAAGGTCGAGCCGTCGGCGAACGCGATGCGCACGAACCACTCCGGCCGCGCCAGCCGCCCCAACGGCACGGCCTGCAACCGCGCGGCGGCCACCGGGGACTCCCACCACGTGACCAGCGGCGGGACGTCGGGTGACGACTGGCCGAGGCCGCGGACCCGGCCGAGCAGTCCGCCGGACGCGGGCGCGGCGGGCCTGGTCGCCTCACCGTCCACGACCAGCGCGAGGCGCCGGTTCGTCAGCAGCAGGCGGCACTCGTCGCGGCCCGCGGTGAACAGGTCCGCCCACCGGGCCGCGGCCTGCTCGGGGCCCTTGGCGTGGGCCCACGCCCACACCGCGGGGTCGTGCACCCACTCGTCGTGGTGGAACCGCCCTTCGGCGACCGCGCGCGTCGGCAACGGCCACTCGGGCTCGGGCACCTCCAACGCCGCCGTCGCGGACCGGTGCGGCGCGGCGCGGGTCGGGCCGACCGTGCTGCCGACGTGGCCTTCCGGGTCCACCACCCACACGACCTGCTCGCCGGGCCCGACCCAGCGCCGCTGGGCCACCTCGCCGATCTTCAGCCTGTTCTTGGGCACCGCGGTCCGTCCTCTACCGACCGTTGACCAGGGCGAGCAGCCGCTGCGCGAGCCCCGGTTCGGCCCCGCCGACCACGTCGACGCCCGACCCGTCCGCGAGCGAGACGCGCAACACGTGGACCGTGCCGGGCGTGTAGTCGTAGGGCAGCCTGCGCTCGGCGACGGCGACCCCGGTGATCCGCTCGCGCGGCACCTCGGCCACCGGGACCACCCCCGCGGTCTCGACGGGCACGTGCGGCGGGAACGCGCTCCGGCCCGCGAACGCGTCACGGGCGCTCTTGGCGAAGCCCCACACCTGGTCGAGCAGCGACTTGTCCGGTTCCGCCCCCTCGGCCGGGGCTTCGGGCTCGGTGCGCAGCCAGGCCATCCGCCGCGGCGTGAGCACCCACCACGCGGAGGACTGCTCGCGCACGGCCAGGCCCGCTCCGGCCGCCACCGCGTCCGGCCCCGGGCCGAACACCACGACCTTCGGCGGCGACTGGGCCTGGTCACGGGGTCCGCCGGCGGTCACGGCGGCCGTCGCGGTGCCCAGGACCCGCAGCGCCTTGCCGCCGAGCCCGCGCTCCGGCGCGCCCCACCAGTCCAGCCCGCCCACGTCGAAGCCGGAATTGGTCGTGCCCGCCGGCGCGCAGACCAGCACGGGCTCGTCCGGCGCGGCCCAGTGCTCCCTGATCGCCAGGACCCCGTCGAGCTTCACCAGGCGAACCCGCGGTCCTGCGCCGCGCGCCGCTCCTCTTCGGACGGCGCGTTCCGCGCCTGGTCGTACGCCTCCTGCGTGCCGAACTTGATGCCGCCGTCCACGGCGGCGTCCACGCCCGCGCTGAACGCCGCGCCACCGACCCTGGTCTGACCGCCGAGCATGCCGGTGAGCACGGTCTGGGCGATGTTGCCCGCCAGCGCGCCCTCGCCGGTCACGCCCTGCATGAACCGGTTGCCGGTGGTGGAGGCCAGGGACACGTCGTCGGCCCGCGTCACGATGTTGACCAGCGGGTTCGCCCCGAGGTGGCGGCCCGCGAACTGCTGGGCCATGTTGCCGCCACGCAGGCCGTTCATCCGCTGGATGACCTGGCGCAGCGGTCCGCGCAACCGGGTGAGCAGGTCCTCCAACCGCTTGACGATCTTGAACAGCTCCATCTGGAGCTTCGACACGCGCATCGTGATGCGCATGCCCGTGCTGCCGACCTGCACGGTCGTCGTGGCCCCGGCGGCCGCGACCGAGCCGCCGGCGGTGATCCAGGACGCGGCCAGCGCCGCCAGCCACTGCACGATCAGGCCGATGATCAGCTCGGTGAGGATCTGGATCACGAACTCCACGAACATGTCGAACAGGTCGGCGATCATGTCCAGGGTCTGCTTGAGCCCCCGCACGTCCTCGGCCAGGGCCGACACGCCGTCGCCGAACTCGGTGACCTGCCTGCGGAACGCGTCGCCCGCCGCGCCCTGCCAGACGCCGGTGGTCGCCTCGGCGCGCTTCTTCTCGGCCTCGGCGACCTCGTCGAGCCAGCCGGCGACCTGCTCCCAGCCGTTGCCGGTGGCGCGCATCTGCTCCGGGTCGCCGACCGCCCACTCGGCGATCTCGATCAACGGGCTGAGCACGATGGACACCAGGAAGCCCAGGCCGTTGTCCAGCAGCGCCTGTCCCGGGCTGGCCATGGTCTGCAACAGCTCCATGCGCCCGGAGATCGTCGCCGCGGCCATCTGCGGCGGGCTGGTGGCGTCGGCGAGGTCCTGCAACGCGCCGATGCCCGAGCTGCCGCGCCCGGCGGCCTGCTCGAACCAGTTCTTCTGATCGCCGCCGTTGAGGTCGGCGAACGTGCCCGGTCCGCCGGTCATCGGCCACCGACCAGGCCGTCGGCGATCTGCTGCAACGCCTGCGAGATGCCGTCGTCCACGCCGCGGTAGACCTCGAAGCTCCCGCGCAGCTGCTCGCCGGTCTGCTCCAGGAAGCCCTTCGCGTCGTTGGCCAGCTGCCGGCACTCGTCGAGGCTCGAGAAGTAGCCGCTGCTCAGGCCGACGGCGTCGCCGATGGGCCCGAAGCACTGGTCGTCGACGCGCGCCTGTTCCAGCAGGTCGGCGAGCTGCCCGAACTTCCCGGCGAGGCTCTCGCTGCCCGCCGCGAAGGCGGTCAACGCCTCCGGCACGATGCTGAACGTCATCCGCTGCTCCCCCTCAACGCAGGTACGTGCTCGGTGGTTCCTCGTCTTCGACCGGCGGCGGGGCCGGACGGTTCCGCTGAGGTTGGCCGGGCGGCGGCGCGAACGGAGGCCGGCCGGCGGGCGGGGCGGCGGGCGACGGTGCCTGCGCCCCCGGCGGCGGGCCCGGCGGCGCTCCGGCCGGCGGCGGCGCGGACGGCATGATCGGCTCCACGCCGGACGCCGCCAAACCCTGCTTGAACTGCTCCAACCGGTCGCCGAGGATCGGGGCGACGGCCGCGTCGAGCTGCCGGGCGGCGTCCTGCGTCGCGGCCCGGATGGCGTCCAGGATCTCCTGCTGCAACGCCACGTGCGACCGCCCCATCGCGGCCGGCGACAACCGCAACCCCAGGACCGCCCCGGACGGCGCCGCGGTCACCACGACCGCCCCGTCCCTGCTGCGCCCCACCCCGCGCAGGTCCTTCATCGCCTCCTGGAGCCGGCCGGCCTTCTCCGCCTGCTCCTGGAACGACCGCATCATCTCCTGTATGCGCCGCTGCGGATCGGCCACGACAACCCCTCGTCCGACGGAACACCCCCGACGACCACCCTCGGGTGACGCCGACAGCACCGTATCGGCAACCACCCCACCTCGTCCGGGCGACCCGGTCACCGGCACGTGCGCCGTCGTCCGACGTGGTCGCGCGCATGGCCCCCCGACAGCCGAACCCGCACGTCACCACCGCGACACCGGCTCGCCACCGGTGCGAACCGGCGGTGGCGGCGACGCCTCCGTTCCGTGAAGTCAGGCCGCGCGGCGCGTCCGACCATCCGGGCGACCACGGCGAGCAGACCCGAGAACTCGAAACCGAGCACCCTCACACCGTGTCGGCGAGACCACCACCGGCGGCCATCACGCCGGTCGTTCCCCCACCAGCCGCACCGGGCTGCGGCGTGTCCGGCGCGGCTCCCGTGGCTTCGACCGGACCAATCTCGAACGGCACGGTCGGAGCAGGCACGGCAGACGACGGCGCCTTGACAACGGGAGCAGTCGTCGTGGCCTCGACGGGGCACCGAGATCGAGGAGTCGATTTCCTGCGCCCAAGCGGCCGTGCCGCTGAAGGCGGTGGTCCACGCCGGCACAACCGCCGCAGCGGTTCTCCGCCCACGCCTCCGAGCCGCACGCGGGCGCGCGGCAGTGCTCTGGACAAGGTGTCCCCCCCCCCTCAGTAGCTGCTCAACATCCCGCGTGCCGGCGAAGCCCCCGACGCGTCGCGCAGGACGAGCGGTGGATTCCCGCGCAGACCACTGGCCTGCGAGATCTTTTCGCGGCCACTTTTCGGCACAGTTGTGACCGACTACCCGACGGAACACCGATCCCGGCACACCGCTTGCGTTTCCCGGCGTCGGGATCACTTCTCCGGATTGTGAGCCCGACCCGATCGCTCAGCCGGCGCAACCGCTGAGCGCGCATTCCCGAGCCGTGGCCGCAGATAACATCACGGTCGCGCAGGTCGTGGATCCCGCGACCCTCCCACCGCTCGGGAGATCCCGACGGCGGTCAACATCGCTGTGCGAGCACCGAGCGCTCGCGGGGTCGAGTCGACCGCAAGTGGTGGAGCGGCAACGCCCCGATGGGCTGCAGCCGTGCCTCGTCCGGACAACTGCCGACTTCAGCGCCGTGAAGTAGTTCACGTGCGCTACGACACAGGTGTTTCACCATTCGGACCACGCAGCGCGAAACCCGCAAAAATCGGATTCGCGGGCACCTCGTAGCGCTCCGGTCGAATGACGGGCCCGACCTGCGCACGTGACTGAAGCTCATATTTCTTGCCGTGTAACCATGTCATCCGAACGAGCGATGGTCCATGAGCGCACGGCTGCTCACGCAATCCAGGAGGGGGACTCCACTGAGATTCTCGAACACGCTTTCGACCGTCTCCCCCACTCGTCTCAAAGCAGGCTGGTCACCGTGCGGATGATCCCGGATTCGGTACATCCCGGTGCCAGTCGGGCCGAGCAGGAGATCTTCGCCCAGTTGGCCGCACTCGAAGTTGCCGGGTGGGACTACGCCATGCACAGCACCAACCTGCCCGAGCACGACCGCAAGCGCGTCTGCGAGATCGACTTCTTGCTGCTGGGCGCCCGCGGGTTGCTGGTGCTGGAGGCCAAGGGAGGCGAGATCCTCCTCAAAAAGGACGTCTGGCACACGCGTGACCTCAAGGGCAAGCGGCACCGACTCAAGGAGAGCCCGCTCGACCAGGCTCAGACCAGCATGTTCGCCCTGGCCAAGGTCCTCCGCCGCACCACCGGCGACCCGGGGTTGGTCGACCGCACGGTGTTCGGGTACGGGGTCGTGTTCCCGGAGAGCGAGTTCGACGCGGTCAGCGTGGAGTGGACGCCGGAGATGGTGATCAACTCCGCGCGCCTGGCGTCCGAGGGGTGGGCGGACTGCCTCGACCGGTTGGGCGCGTTCTGGGAGAGCAAGCCGGGCAGCTGGGGGCCTTTGTCGGCCGATGACGTCGAGCGCTACCTCAACGTCCTCCGCCCCGACTTCGACCGGGTCCTGTCGCTGCGCCGCCTCGACGACCTGGTGGAGAAAGAACTCGTCGCCCTCACCAAGAGCCAGTACAAGGCACTCGACCAGCACCGGAGGAATCCCCGACTCGTGTTCGAGGGCGGTGCGGGCACGGGCAAGACCATGCTGGCCGTCGAGATGTGCCGGCGTGCCCGTGGCTCCGGTGAACGCATCCTGCTGACCTGCCGCAGCCACGTCCTGGCGGCCTTCATCCGATCGCAGCAGGACCTGGGCGGCATCACCGCGGTCCCCTTCGACGAGGTGTCCTCTCTGGAAGCGGACGCCTTCGACGTGGTCGTCGTGGACGAGGCACAGGACGTCATCAACGGACACGACCTCGACGTGCTGGACACCGTGCTGGCGGGCGGGTTGGCCGACGGGCGCTGGGCCTTCTTCCTCGATTCCAACAACCAACGGGGGCTGGTCGGGCGCTACGAGGACGATGCGAAGGCCAGGTTGGACTCGCACCGCCCGACCTTCGTCGACCTGATGGACAACTGCCGGAACACCGTCGAGATCGTGCGCGCCACCCAGGAACGGACAGGAGCCGACCTGGGCGTGACCACGGCCGGCCACGGCCGTGAGGTCGTGGTGGTCGAGGAGGATCGCGAGAAGGCGATCACCATGGTCTCGGCAGCCTTGGTCGAGCTGGAAGAGCACGGCGTGCCGCTCGAACAGGTCGTGCTGCTGTCACCGCACGGCCTGGCCGCGTCGATCTTCGCCGAGTTGCCCGCCGAGTGGTTCGAGCGGGTGGACGTGCTGGACCTGATGCGCATGCGCCGGCCCGGTCGGGGACGGGTCGGGTTCGCACGGGTCGCGGACTTCAAAGGGTTGGAGAGCCGGTACGTCTTCCTCGAGGTGGACGACGCGGCGGACGAGCGGGCGGCGCGTGCGCAGCTGTACGTGGGCATGACCCGCGCCAAGGCCGCGCTCTGGGTGGTCAAGCCCGGCGGAACGGGGGAGGACCGGTGACGGAGGGGTACAACACGGGATTCCCCGACCGGGACCGGGTGCTCGACTACCTGCACGACCAGTTGGTCGGCCCGGTCGACGGTGACGACGAGGTCCTGTACGAGAAGGCGCCGCAACACCGGTACCTGACCGCCGTGCTGTTCCCCATGTCGCTCACCCCGACCGTCACCGACGCGAGCGGCCCGGCCGATGACGCCGAGGAGGTCGACGAGCAGGCGGGATCCCTGCCCCAGGACGACGACGAGGATCCCATCACCCTGGCCGGCCAGGGCCGACCGAGTTCCGCCGGTATCAGCTTCATGACCACCACGCGGTCCACGATCACCGTGGAGGTGCGGGCAGCGCGGTACCGCAGCGTCGCGGACGACGAGTGGCAGCGTGAACCGCTCGACCTCGTGGCGGGTGAGGCGCTGTCGATCGACTCCCCGCCCTCCGGATCGGGCCACAAAGAGCAGCTCTGGAACGGGACGGCCAGCGTCGAGGTCACCTGGCGCCCGCACCGCGACGGGATGATCGTCACCGTCATCCTGGTCAACCGCAAGGTGCAGGAAGAGCGTCGAGCGGTGAACCCGGAGGACTGCCTCTTCCAGGTCGGGCTCCGCTGCTCCGTCGCGGAGGGCGCCATCATCAGCTATCCGGCGCAGCTGCGGGCCCACAGCGACGAAGAAGCGGAGGAACTCGAACTCCAGTACCGCGACGTGCCGGTGTACGCCGTCGGCCACGGGACCGCGGCCGGTTGGGACACCACCGGCGAGCAGCCGGCATGGGTCGGCACGTCGTTCCTCCCGGTGCACGTCGTGCCCGGTGTCACCTCCGAGCTGCCCGACGTGGCGGACGCCGTTCGCCTGAAGGACCTCGCCGGGATCGACGCCGATCCCGAGCCCGTGTTCGCCGCCCTGACCCGCTTCGTCGACCGCTACTCGGACTGGATCGAGAGGACGTGGCGCTCGGCGTCGGAAGACCTCGCCCCGCGACTCCGCCCCGCCGCCGACCGCCTGCGGGACCGCGCGACACGGGCCAGGGACCGCATGCTCGCGGGCCTCGACTTCCTGCGAGAAGACCGGAAGGCCCTCAAGGCGTTCGCACTGGCCAACGATGTGATGGCCATGCAGATGGCGCACAGCCGACCGGACCTCGGCGGCTCGCCGCACGCCCTCCCCGACGCACCGAACCCGGAAGTCGACCACCGCTCGCTGGACCTCACGTGGCGTCCGTTCCAGCTCGGCTTCCTGCTGATGACGGTGAAGGGCGTAGTCCAGGAGGGGGAGGACCGGGACCTGGTCGACCTGATCTGGTTCCCCACCGGCGGCGGCAAGACCGAGGCGTACCTCGGCCTCGCCGCGTTCACCATCCTCCACCGACGACTGACCCTGGGAGACGCGGGAGCCGGCACGGCAGTCGTCACCCGGTACACCCTGCGCCTGCTCACCAGTCAGCAGTTCCAGCGCGCCGCGACCATGATCGCCGCCTGCGAGCTGGTGCGCCGCGGCTCCGAGGCGCAGCTCGGCAGCCGCCCCATCTCGATCGGCCTGTGGGTCGGCGGCGAGAACAGCCCCAACAGCTACGCGGAGGCCCGCCGATTACTCGCGCGAGCACGTGACGGCGTGGGGATCGATCAGGGTTTCCAGATCGAGACCTGCCCTTGGTGCGGTACGCGGATCGTGCCGAGCGGCCCGGACGACGAGCAGCGCTGGGGCATCTCGGCGACCAACAGCTCCTTCCGCGTGCGCTGCCTGAACGACAAGTGCCCGTTCCACACCGAGCTGCCGATGTCCTCCGTGGACGAGCACCTCTATGACAACCCGCCCACCATGCTGGTCGGCACGGTCGACAAGTTCGCTCGAACGGTGTGGAACGAGAAGGCCGGGGTGTTCTTCGGCGCCGGCGCCGACCCGGGCCCGTCACTGATCATCCAGGACGAGTTCCACCTCATCTCCGGTCCGCTCGGCACCATCGTGGGACTGTACGAAGCGGCTTTCGACGTGCTGATGGAGCACCTGGGGAACAAGCCCAAGATCGTCGCCGCCACGGCCACCATCCGCCGGGCGGACGAACAGACCAAGGGCGTCTTCGGGCGGCCTGTCGCGCTGTTCCCACCCGCCGGCGTCGACGCGGCCGACTCCTACTTCGTGCGCACCGACCGCGAAAGGCCCGGTCGCGCATACATGGGAGTCATGCCGCAGGGACACACGCCGCTCACCGCGCTCATCCACGTCGCCGCGGCGCAGTTGCAGGCTCCGCTGGAGGTCGAGCTGTCACCGGCGGTGGAGGACGCCTACTCCACGCTCGTCGTCTACCACAACAGCCTCCGCGAACTGGGCAAGACGATCAACCTGGCGTCCGACGACATCCCGTCGAGGCTGAAGGTGATCGCGCGGGCCGAGGACCACGTGCGGCGCCTCGACGACGACAACGTGGTGGAGCTGACCAGCAACGTGGCATCCGCGCAGATCCCACAACGCCTGGACCGCCTCAAGAAGCGGCACGACGCACCGGGCGGGATCGCCTTCCTGGCCAGCACCAACATGATCTCCGTCGGCGTCGACGTCGGCAGGCTCGGCGTCATGACGGTCGTCGGCCAACCGAAGACGACAGCCGAGTACATCCAGGCGACCAGCCGCGTCGGTCGGAGCGCCGACCGCCCCGGTCTCGTGGTGACGGTCTACTCGCCGTCCAAGCCGCGCGACCGGTCGCACTACGAGTCGTTCACCCCCTACCACGCCAGCCTGTACCGCTGGGTGGAGCCGAGCTCGGTGACCCCGTTCTCGGTGCCGGCGCGGTTGCGCGCCCTCCACGCCGACCTCGTCGTGCTGGTGCGCCACGCGCTCGGCCTGTCCCGCGACGGGGAGGCCGCGTCGTTCGACCCCGACGACGAGCGTTTCTCCGCGCTCGTCCGAGCGTTCCTGGATCGCGTGGAACGCGCCGACGACACCGAGGTCGCACGGGTCCGAAGCCACCTGGACGACCTCATCGAGACGTGGGCGAAGCGGGCCGCCGAAGCTGAGCCCTTCGGTGGCTTGCGCTACAGCCAGGGCGGCCGGGAGCGCCCCAAGCTCCTCAAGCGGTTCACCGACCGCGGCGAGGGCTGGGCGACGCTTGACTCGATGCGCAGCGTCGACGTGGAGGTCCAGGTCCAGGTGAGGGGGGTTCGGAAGTGACCGTGCGCAAGGTTCGGCGCTCGCAGATCATCAGCCCGTTCGGTCCCGGCGCGATCATCGACCTCGTCGGCGAGTCGTTCGTGGTGGAGGACGCGGGCAGGTGGCGCGGCCCTCGGGTGGTCATCGACTTCCCCCGCCTCGCCTCCTACCTCAAGGTGGACGCGCTCGCGGCGCCGTCACCGTCACCCCGCTGGCCCATCCCCTACTACCGGTTCCCCCAGTGGCTCTTCTGCTCCGGTTGCCGGCGCATGAGCCGGTGGTCCTACACGAAGGAGGTCGCCAACGCCGCTCCTTCCTGCGAGCACTGCACCGGCCGCAAACAGCTCATCCCGATGCGGTTCGTGGCGGTGTGCGCCAACGGGCACCTGTCGGACGTGGACTGGGTCCGCTGGGCGCACTCCGCGATCCGCCGCGACCGGAATCAGAACCAGTGCCAGCGGCCCGACCTGAAGTTCTTGAACAAGGCCAACGTCGGCGGTGGCCTGAACTCGCTCGTCGTGCGTTGCGCCACGTGCGGCGGCGAGAGGTCGTTGGACGGCCTGACCACGAGGCTCGGCCTGACCCAGATCGGCAGCAAGTGCTCGGGCAGGCAGCCCTGGCAGGACCAGAGGGACGCGGTGCCCTGCTCCGAGCAGATCGTCGCGATGCAGCGCGGGGCGTCGAGCGTGTACTTCCCCACCGTGGAGAGCGCGATCGACATCCCGCCGGACTCGGCGTGGAGCAGCGTCAGCTCCCCTCTCGCCACCCTCCGGAAGAGCAGCGAGTTCAAGTTCCTCCTCAGCGAGCCGAACCACGAACTGGCCAGGGAGATGATCGGCATCGCCGCCCGCAAGTACGGCCTCTCCCCCACCGAGGTGGAGGCCGCGCTGGCGCGGGAGTCCACGGACCCGCGCACCCCCGTCGAAGGAGGCCCGGAGAACATCCGTCCCGACGAGTGGGCGGCTCTGATCGACCCCCAGGGGAACCACGACCCCAAGGACTACTTCATCTCACGACGGGCGGATCGACCGCTGGGTGACGCCGAGGGCGCCGCGACCGGTTGGGGCAGGTTGATCTCGGACGTCGTGCTGGTCGACCGCCTTCGCGAAGTCCGCGTGTTGACGCACTTCGAGCGCCACACCATGAAGGAGAAGGTGCCGTCGAACCTCGGTGACGAGGGCGACTTCCTGCCGGCCGTCGAGGTGTTCGGCGAGGGCTTCTTCCTCAGGCTCGACGAGGAGGTCCTGACCACCTGGGAACAGTCCGGCGCCGTGGTCGACCGGTGCCGGAAGTTGGTGGAGAGGCACAGTGCCAAGGGCGCGAAGTGGCTCTCCGAGCCCACACCGCGCTACGTGCTGCTGCACACCTTCGCACACGTCCTCCTGCGCAACACCGCCTTCGAAGCCGGTTACTCGACTTCGGCGTTGCGGGAGCGCCTGTACGTGACGAAGAAGGGCGCGGGTCCCGCCATGGCCGGGGTCCTGATCTACACCGCGGCCGGTGACTCCGAGGGCACCCTGGGCGGCCTCGTCCGGATGGGCGAGTTCCCGCGCCTGGGCAGGCTCCTGGACATGTCGATCACCGCGGCTCGGTGGTGCTCGTTCGATCCCGTGTGCGCGGACCACCCGGGACAGGGGCCGGACGGGTTGTCGCTGGCCGCCTGCCACGCGTGCTCGCTGGTGCCCGAGACCAGCTGCGAGGCGACGAACAGGCTCCTGGACCGACGTCTGCTGGTCGACCCGGAGTTCGGGTTCTTCAAGGAGCTGGCGGCCACCATCGGCGGTGTCCCGGGGAACGCGCTGTGAGCGCCGCGTTACACGCGCGGACCCACGAGGCGGCCCGGTACGAGGTGGTGGTCGCGGCCCCCGGCGTCGACCAGGTGGTCAAGGCCGTCGCGATCTACCACCGCCTGCGCGGACGCGGCAAAGAACTCCACGTCATCACCAAGTCCAGCGTGCTGAAGAACCGAATCCGCGCGCTGATGCCGTTCGAGAGCCGCGGCGACGTGGTGATGACGTACCACTCCTACTTCGCCGACGTGTGGCGTGCGGTGCTGCAGACGCGGGCACCGCAAGCGGACGACTACGACATCGACTACTGGGAGTTCGAGCGACGCCTCCGAGCACGTCACGTCCGGCCGCTGAACCGGCGGCACGTCATCGTGGTCCAAGGGCAGCAACTGCCGCCGGACTTCTACGCCGCGCTCCGATTGCTGAGCGTCGAGGCGACGGTGTTCGTCGATCCCGTCCAGGTGGTCGACGACTCCGGCACCACGCTCGAAGACCTCGAAGCCCTTCTGGACGTCACCAGCCCCACCACGTCACACGACATCGACGGCGGCACCGCGCAGGTCCACGAGCTGCTGGAGCACCTCGGTGGGGGGTTCCCCCGCGCGGACGCCCCTCGCCGTGACGGCCCGCGTCCCGTGCTGATCGACCACGACGACGTCGACGAGGAGATCCGTTTCGTCGTGGAGCAGGCGGCAGCGCACCGCGACGAGCAGATCGGGGTGCTCCTCCCGAGCAGGGAACTGGTCCGGGTCTTCAAGGACGGGATCGGCGACTCGTTCGACGGCAGGACGCAGTGGCACCTGTCCGGCGTCAAGGTTCCCGGACATGCCGCGGTGACCGCGTCCGACCCCGGTGTGAAGGTCCTGACCTGGGTAAGCGCCGTGGGAATGCGGTTCGACCACGTCGTGCTGGCAGGGCTCGACCAGGTGGAGGACCGCTTCCGGTTCGAGACCGCGCTGCGAGTGCTCGGCCCGACGACCCGCTCGGGGTTGTACCTCTCCTATTCCGGTGCGGGACGTCCCACCGCACTGTCCGCCCTGCCCCTCGCTCTGCTGGACGACCGAACCCGCAAGACCGACGGCGACGAGTGGGTGGAAGTGGCGCCCGCCACCAAGCGCACGAGTCCTCCTCCCGCCGCAACGGACGAGCCGCCACCACCGAGTCGATCAGCCGTCGACAGCGCCCGCGCCGTCCTCGCCGCGCCGATGCGGAGCGAGGACCGCGCCAAACGCCTGCTGACCGCCGAGGAGGAGGTCGGGTTGGCGCAGCTGATGCGCCCCACCGGCGGAGACCTCGCGGAGGAACTGCCCAGGGGTTTCCGCTCATCGCTGCGCGGAGACGACGAGCGGGCGAAGGCGTTCGACGCCATGGTGCTGCACAACACCGGCCTCGTGAGATCGTGGATCCCGCGGCACCTCGGAGCCGGCCTCGACTACGAGGACCTGTACCAGCACGGTGTGCTCGGCCTGATCCGCGCGATCGAGAAGTGGGACGGCTCGCGCGGCCTCAAGTTCTCCACCTACGCCGTGAACTGGATCAACCAGGCCATGGGTCGCGCCGTCCCCGACGAAGGCACGACGATCCGGCTGCCGGTCCACAAGTACGAGGAAGTCCGCAAGGTCCGCGCCGTTCGGGACAGGCTGCGCCTCGAACAGGACGACGTCTCCATCGCGGACATCGCCAAGCACACGGGGTTCTCCCCGGAGAACGTGGTGAGCTGTTTGCGGCTGTCCAGGGGTTTGCTCAGCCTGGACGCCCCGCTGGGTGTGGACGGTGAGATCTCACTCGCCGAACTGGTGCCCATCCCGTTCGAGCACGACTCGAACCCGGACTACGTGGTGGACCGCGCACTGGGCGCCGATCTCGTGCGGCAGGCCGTGTCGCGGTTGAAGGAGCGCGAGGCCGAGGTCCTCCGGTTGCGATTCGGCTTCGACAGCGGTGACGACCGCACCCTGGAGAAGGTCGGCGAGCACTTCTCGGTCACCCGGGAGCGGGTGCGGCAGATCGAGAACAAGGCGAAGAGCAACCTGATCGGCAAGCTCGCGGAGGTGGGGCTGGTCGCCGGCGGTGCGGATCCGGTCCCCGCTCCCCCGGTCGTTCGCCCGACCCGTCGGTTGAACGTCGTGCGCACACCAGCCCAGGAGAAGCGGCCAACCGGCACGGAGGTCGCCACGGGATCGGGACTCGTGGAGCGGCTCGGCGCCTCAGGCGGGGACAGCGCCGTCGGGCACCTGCTGACCGCCCTGGTGGACCGGGTGTTGCGATCGGGCGCACGCCACGTGCGCATCAGGAGCGCGGGTTCAGGCACGGGTTCCAGGCTCGCGCTCCTCCACGACGGTGCGACCTTTGCCGGGTACGCGTTGCTCTCGACCCTCTGCGAGGGACGCGAGGTGTCGCGCGGATCGGCGGCCCTGGGTGTCGCCGCGTCGCTCTACGACGAGATCACCACCTGGGAGTCGCACGCGTCGCCGGACTGCCTGGTGCTCACCTCCGCGGTGGATACCGACACGTGGTGGTTGCACCGCACCTCCCGGAGGCTCCCCGCTGGACTGGTGGCAGAGGACGAGTCGGACCGCTGGTCGGTGGTGCTGCTCCGTGTCCCACGTCCCCAAGTCGCACGTGCGCACCTCGGCACGATCCTCGACCGGTGCGTCCGCGACTTGGGCGTGGTGTTCGGCGAGTTGTTGGAGCGCAGGGTCGGCATCGACGTCAACGGACGCGCGGTGACCGCGAAGGACCCGTTCCTGTGGAGCAACCCGGCCGGGCAGCACCTCGGGGAGGAACGGCTGGCCACCGAGGGGTTCTCGGTGGTCGCCAGCCCACGTGTGCTCCCCCACCCGGACCTCCTGCGCGCCGGCGACGTGGACTCGGTCGGCGACCCGGTCGACTGGCGAGCCTCCCAGGGCTTCTACGTGCGGTGCGACGGTCGGTACCTCTCACGCGGCGGCTGGCTCGGCCTCGACGGCCTGGACATGGCGGAGAGCACCGCACTGGCCCGGGTGCTCGTCGAGGTGCCGCTCACGCAGCGCTCCGCGTGGGGCGAGGACCACCCGGGAGCCGCGGTCGTGGCTCCCGAACCATTGCGGCCCAGGCTGGCCGCTCTCGCGCGCATAGCGCGCGGCAAGTCAGAACTCGTGATCGAACGACACCGAACCGGGGGTACGACGTGACGGACGGCGAACTCGCCGCCTTCGCGGCAGAGCTGCGTCGCAGGGTCGAGGACCGCGTCCAAGCCGAGCCGGAGCTGATGGCACGGGACGCGTTCGTGACCCTGGTCGGCGAGCACCTGATCGACGACGGGGCGCTGGACGACCTCGACACCTGCTACCTGTTCGTGCCCTGGCAGAGCCGTCGCGTCGAGGTCGCGGGGTACGACATCACGGGGGACGGCACGATCCTGCACCTCGTCACGGCCGATTACGGCTTGGACGCGCAGCCGCTGAAACGCGAACGGCTCACCCAGTTGGTGCGCCGCGTCGGCGCGTTCGCGGAGTTCTGCCGCAGCGGCATGCACGAGCAGCTGGAGCCGTCCAGCCCGGCTTACGACATGGTCGAGCGCATCCACAGCGGGTGGCCGCAGCTGCAGATGATCAAAATCTTCGTCTTCACCGACGGCAGGACCGGGTTGCGCAGGGCGGAAGAGGCCACCGTCGCCGGCCTTCCGACCCTGGTGAACGTGTGGGACGTCAACCGCCTCCAAAAGCTGATCGGCTCGGGCGCCCAGCAGGAGGACATCCTCATCGACGTCGCGAAGATGGGGTACGAGGTGCAGTGCCTGGAGTCCCCCGAGCAGGTCGACGGGTACCGCTGCCTGATGGCGATGTTGCCCGGGAAGCTGCTCGCCGACCTCTACGACGAGCACCACAGCCGCCTGCTCCAACGCAACGTGCGCGCCTACCTCCAGGCCCGGGGGAAGGTCAACAAGGGGATCGCGGACACGATCAGGGACCAACCCGGCCGGTTCCTGGCCTACAACAACGGCGTCTCCGCCACCGCCCGCGCGGCGGACCTGGAACGCACGTCGAACGGACTGGTGCTCCGGACCCTGACCGAGCTGCAGATCGTCAACGGCGGGCAGACCACGGCATCGCTGCACCACGCGGCCCGCAAGGGGATCGACCTGTCGCAGGTGACCGTGCCCGCGAAGATCACCTTGATCCCCGACGACCGGTTGGACGGCATGGTCCCGGAGATCTCCCGCTTCGCGAACTCGCAAAACGCCGTCACCCCGGCCGACTTCGAGGGCAACAGCCGCTTCCACGTGGGGTTGGAGCGGTGGTCCCGCACCACCTGGGTGACCCCTCTCGGTGTCGACGTGGAACAGACCCGTTGGTACTACGAGCGCGTGCGCGGGCAGTACGACGTGGAGAAGAACCGGTTCACGACCGCCGCCGCGCGGCGCAAGTTCGATCGCGAGAACCCCGTGCGTCAGAGATTCGGCAAAACCGACGCCGCGAAGTACGAGTACGCCTACTCGCTCCGGCCGGAAGTCGTGTGCCAGGGCGCCGAGAAGTGCTTTCGGACCTGGACGTCCGAGAAGGGCTTGGCCGAGCGTGAAGCCCCCGACGACGTGTACTTCCGCCACTTGGTCGCCAAGGGGATCGTGTTCCGCCAGGTGAGGTCGATCATCCAGAAGCAGAACTTCGGCGGCTACCTCGGGCAGACCGCGGCGCACACCGTGTCGCTGATCGTGCACACGCTCGGTGGTCTCGACCTGGACCGGCTCTGGCGCGAGCAGGCGCTGCCCGAGGCGATCGCCGCGGCGGTGCCCGACGTCGCGAAGGCGGTGCGGCGGGTGCTCACCTCACCTCCGAGCGGCGGGAACGTGACCGAGTGGGCGAAGAAGACCGCCTGCTGGGACCGCATCCGCGCGATGGGTTGGGTGCCTCCCTCCGACGTCCTCGCCGGTTAGGCGACTTCATCCCCGTTTTCATCGTTCGCGCGTCGGGGCGGCCGAGCGGACCGGTCCCGGGAAGTGGCATGGAAGAAGTTGAGCAGAACCAGATCGACGGTGGTGGAGGTCCCACGCGGATCCCTGTTCGGAGGACGGGAGGCGACGTGGCGGTCTACGCGGTGAAGCTCGAGCGCAGCGACCTGCTCCAGTTGCCGGTGCACCCCGACGCCTGCACCGAGGAGACGTTCGAGCAGTGGTGCGCCGACCGGGTGGCGAACGGCGCACGGCTCGCGGTCGACCTGTTCTCCGGCGGCGGTGGGTTGAGCCTCGGCCTGTCCGACGCCGGGTGGACCGTCGCGGCCTCGGTCGACCACAACAAGTTCGCGCTGCAGACCCACCGGGCCAATTTCCCCGGCCTCGCGTTCGACGCGGACCTGGGGGACCCGAAGCAACGCGCTGCCCTGATCAGGACGCTCAGGCGCGTCGACATCGACCTCATCGCCGGCGGACCTCCGTGCCAGCCGTTCAGCAGAGCCGGGCGCAGCAAGATCCGGAGTCTGGTGGACGCGGGCGTGCGCGACGAGTTCGACGAGCGCAAAGAGCTGTGGCGGGCATACGTCGACGTCGTGCTGAAGGTCAAGCCGCGCGCGGTGCTCATGGAGAACGTCCCGGACATGGCCTTGGGCGACGACTTCCACGTCGTGCGGCGGATCGTGGACATGCTGGAGCGCGCGGGTTACAGCACCAACCTCCGCTTGGTGGACGCCTGGCGTTACGGCGTCCCCCAGCACCGCAAGCGCCTGATCCTGCTGGCACGCCTCGACAGTGACGCTTTCACGTGGCCCGAGCCGGGCGAACCGGTGAGCGTGCGGGCGGCGATCGCGGACTTGCCGGAGCTCGGCCTGACCACCGGTGGACGTGAAATGCCGTACGCGCCCACCGCCGAGCTGTCGGACTTCGCCAAGGTGATGAGGCGGAACACCGACGAGGACACGGTGTGGGACCACATGACCCGGCCGGTCCGCGAAGACGACCGCAAGATCTTCGGCCTGATGACGTCGAAGACGCTCTACGCGCACATCGATCCCGAACTGCGCAGGTACAAGGCCGACACTTTCGACGACAAGTACAAGCGCCTCGACTGGGACGAGTTGAGCCGGTCGATCACCGCGCACATCGCGAAGGACGGCTACTGGTACATCCACCCGTCGGAGAACCGCACCCTCACCGTTCGCGAGGCCGCACGCATCCAGACGTTCCCGGACGACTTCCGCTTCGCGGGGAGCCGCAGCCACGCGTTCCAGCAGATCGGCAACGCCGTGCCGCCGATGTTGGGCAGGGCCGCGGCCACCGCCCTGGTGCCGGTACCGGTCGCCGACAAAGCTCGCCGGAACCGGTGGCGCGTCCTCGCCACGCACCTGGCGGCTTGGGCCGAGGAGCGGCGTGCCGGGAACTACTGGTGCGTGCTCCCGGGCGAGCGGCTCACCCCTCCGGTCGCCGCGGTCGTGGCGATGCTGGATCCGTCACCCGTCGAACTCGCCGGGTACGCCCGTGGCTTGCTGGAGGTGGCCGCGAGGGGGCGGGTCACCAAGCGGGCAGTGGACCTCATCGAACAAGCGGCGGCCACGCGCGGAGCCGCTGCGGCGATCCTGCGCTTGCGGCAGCTGCAGGACGACCGGAAGCTCTGGCTGCACCCCCAGGACATGCCGGAAGTCTTGGCCCTCCCACCGGGGAGGACCACCCTTTTGAAGCTGTTGGCAGGCGACGACGTCCTGCTGACCAGCCAGCCGGTCATTCGCGTGTCGTCGCGTGTGCTCAACACCGGTTCGGAGCGGGCGAACAGCCTCACCGACGGCAGGGTCGACCTCTCGCGCTTGGTGGGAGGCGACGACAGAGCACCGTTGCGCATGGCTGCCCTGCGACTGGTCGGCCAGCTCCACTGCCACAAGCAGGCGCCGATGTGCGAGGGGTGTCCACTTGCCCGCCAGTGCGCGACCGCTCGCGACAGCGAGTCCTCGGACAGGCTGTTCTGACCACTCGCAGACAGCGTTGACGGCCCGGTCAACACCCTCGCCACGTGGATCGGGCCGTCGGCGACGGGAGGTGACCCCACAGCTTCCGCGAACTCCGCCGCCGACACATCCGCTCGACAGGTTCCCACCCGTCGTGTACGAGTCGTGCAGCAGCGCACCTCGTACTCACAGCCATGGCCGACGTCGCGATGCCTGTTCACCCGGCAGTGGCGACACCGTGCCGGGTCGGCGGTCGCCTGGACGGCGTCGTACCCCGATTTGTGCGGATGAGGGTGTGAGCGCGGGCACTAGTGTCACGTCGGCTTGGGGGTCTCGATGATCGATGCTTCACCCGACGACGGGGCCGACGGTCGGGCCGCGACGACGAACACGCAGAGCGGTGCGGCCCGCAATGTCGTGCAGGCGCGGGACATCCACGGGGACGTCCGCCTGGACACGCCTCCACAGCCGCGTTCGTGGGCCCCCGCCGCGGTGCTCGGCGTGGCGGTGATCGTGGGAGCGTCGATCATCGCCTGGCCGCGGTCGTCGGACGACCCCGCGGCGAGTGCGCCCTCGGAGTTGCGCGTGGTGGTCGACATGTCGCACAACGACCAGGGCCCGTGGGGGTACGTCTCCGAGTCGTCCGACTTCCCCGGCCGCGCGATCGTGGACCGGCTGGCCGAACCGATGGCCGCGGTGGACCGTGACCTGGTGCGGGATATCCGCACGTCGGACGGGGCGATCAGCCTTCACCGGCACCTGGTCCGGCTGCACCTGGTGGGCCCCGTCGGGGGCACGAGGATCACCGACATCCGGCCGGTCGTCCGGAGGACGGCGCCGCCGCCCTCCGGCAGCCTCGTCCACGCGCAGTCCCAGGGCGAGGAGGAATCGTCGGAGGTGCTGCTGTCGCTGGACGACGGCTTCCCGGTACTGCGGAGTTCCGAGCCGATGCCCTCACCCGCTCCGGGCGAGGAGGGCCGTCGGGTACCCACCGGTCCTTACTTCCCTGGTCACACGATCAACCTCGCGCCGGGGGAAACCCACGAGATCGTGCTGACCACCACCGCGCGGTCCCGCAGCTACGAGTACGACCTGACGATCACCCACCAGACCGGGACCGTGATCCGTGAGACGGTGGTCGACAACAACGGCGAGCCGTTCCGGGTCGCCGGCCGCTCGTGCCGCAGCGACCACGTCGCGACTTACCAGGCCGCCTACAGGCTGGCCGGCGGGTTCAGCGTGGTCGCCGAGCCCGACCCCGCCCACATCGATCTCAGCCCGCTGCTCTGCTGACCATGCCCGACGACAACCGCAGACGGCTCGTGTCGAGCGTCGTCGCCGGCGCGCTGATCATCCTGGCGGCCGTGGGCGTCCGCACGATGCTCGCCCCTTCCGACACCGGGCGAACACCGCCGCCACCGACCACGACCACCACCACCACGACCACCACCACGACCACGACCACGACCACGACGCCATCGTCAACGACCTCGAGCACGTTCCGGCCCATTGACCCGACGTGCGGCGAGATCACGGGTGTGGACGCCGACGGGCGACCGGTGCCGGCGACCCTGCTCGCACAGGTGCGGGCGATCCACGAGGCAGCGTGCCGGTCCGACCCCCGCCCGCTGCTCGACCTCCTCCGCACCACACCGGGCCACGAACTCCCGGAACCCACTCTCGAACTGCTGCGCACGGACCTCGAAGCCAGGACAGCCCTTGCCGTCGCACTGGAAACGACGCCACACGCGGACCAGGGAGGCCACACCTACTGCGCACCATCCGGCGGCGCCGCGGTCTTCGCTCGCGGAACGCACGACCATCCAGGTGGACTGACAGCCTTCGCCACCCGGCCCACCAGCTTGACCGAACTACTCTGCCCGGCTTGACGCGCTGACGGAGATCGGCCGTGCCGTCCTCGCTCGCACCGGATCCCCGCGCCGCGACGGCGTCTACCGGCTGCTGCCCGGGGCGGCGGGCGAACCCGCCAGAGCGGTCACCATCAACAGGTCCGGTCACCGAGCGGGTGGTGACCAGCCTCGGACAGGTCTACACCGAACCCTTCCCTGGCGTAGGCGATCATCGCTTCCAGCACCGGAAGAGCGATTTCGCCTTCGATGCCGACGTAAAGAGTTCCTGTCGGATCATCGTCTTTCCGGGCAATCGCCACACTCGGGACCGGAAGCTTCCCGGGACCAATAGCCACAAACTCGTAGCGCTCTTCGTCGTCGACCACGCTGCTCACCGACACCACCTCGAACGTCTCTCCCGAGAATTCAGCAACAACCACGACGCCGCCGACCTCCCAACACGAATCCGAAAAAAGATCATTGAATCCCAACGGGCGCACGACGTCCCAGCCGCCCCGGACCACTTCGCCGCCGACACCGGGGTCCGTCGACCTGGCACTCGATCGACGGGCCAGTCGCCTCGGGCGGGAGTCGTGTGACGCCAATCCCGGGACGCCGCCTCGCTCAACCCTCCAGCTTCGTGATGGTCGAGTCGACTTGAGCCGTCCGGTTCTGCGCCCTGTAGAGGTCGAGCGCTCGCTGCCACTGGACCCTGGCGGCAGCGGGGTCCACGGCGGCGTAGGCGTCTCCCAGGCTGGCCATGGCGTCGGCTTCCTTGTAGGTGTTCTCCAGGGAGCGGAACTCCCGCACGGCTTCCCGGTAGTGCGCTACGGCCTGGTCGTGGTGACCGCTCATGCGAGCTATGTGCCCCAGGCAAACCGCCGCTTCGGCGACACCGTAGTGATTGCCGTGCGACCGCTGCGCCTGCATCGACTCCTCGCCGAAGCGCCAAGCCTTGGCGTAGTTCCCCACCCCCGCCTGCGCCCACGCCGCGGTCGTGAGCCCGAGCGCCGTTCTCAGCGCGTTCCCGATCCTCCGGTACCGTTCCAAAGCCTCCATTGCGTGGTCGACCGCTTCGTGGTGCAGGCCGCGACGGGAGCAGTTGCGGGAGAGCGTGCGCAGTGCCGCCGCTTCGCACGACAGGTCGACGTCGCGTGCCAGGGTGACGGCTTCGCGGAGGTGGTCCTCGGCCTCGTCGAACCGGCTCAGCCGCGAGCACGCCTGGCCCATCTGCCGGTGCGCCCACGCCAGCCGCCGTCGGTCGCCCAGGGCGTGCGCCGCTTCCAGCGCGGTCGTCCACGTGTCGTAGTAGTCGTGCAGGTGCCCCCGCCACCGCTGGAAATCCATGAGGTGCCAGGCCACGCTCCAGGCCACGTCGTGCCACTTCCGCCGCAGCGCCTCCCGCTGGACGGCCAGCAGGTTGCGATGCTCCGCGCTGAACCACGGCAGCACGTCGGACGCCTCGATGCGGGCGACCGGCCAGGCGAGGTCGTCCGCCGTCTTGTACGGGGTCAGAAGGAGGTCGGCGGCGCGCGCGGTAGCCAGGTAGTGG
This sequence comes from Actinosynnema sp. NPDC059335, assembly GCF_042752395.1. Lineage (NCBI taxonomy): Bacteria > Bacillati > Actinomycetota > Actinomycetes > Pseudonocardiales > Pseudonocardiaceae > Actinosynnema > Actinosynnema sp. NPDC059335. The sequence continues at coordinate 37,938 of NZ_JBHYXZ010000060.1, forward strand.
TCGACGAGGCGCCGGAGCGCGACGTCGCCGCCGCCGGCCGACTCGCGGGCGTACAGGCGAACCAGGTCGTGCATCCGGTAGCGACCCCCGTCGACCGACTGGACGAGGTTCATCGTCTCCAGGGTGTCCAGCAGCGGGACGACGTCGTCCACCGGGCGGTCGGCGAGGGCGGCCAGGCCGGTCACGTGGAGGTCCTGTCCCGGGTTCACGGCCAGCAGCGAGAAGACCTCGCGGGCCTCGTCGCGGAGTGTCGCGGCCGAGTTCGCGAGCACGTCGCGCACGCTCTCCGAGCCGTCCTTGGTCCTCATCGCGTCGAGACCCCGGGCTGCCAGCTCCCGGGCGAGCGCCGACAGGGGCAGGGCCGGTCGGTCGATCGCGCGCCCGGCGGCGATCAGCAGCGGCAGCGGCCACTGCCCGCAGCGCCGCGCGATCTCGGCCACAGCTCCGGGCTCGACCACGAGGCGGTCGTCACCCTCCGGCAGCGCGCGCCCGAACAGCGCACCCGCCTCCTCGGCGCTCAACGCCCCCAGCCGCCGCAGGCGGAACCCGTTGACCCGCAGGCCGTCCAGGTGGACGCGGCCGGCTGCGATCAGCGTGGAGTCCGACGGTCCCGGCAGCAGCGGCCGAAGCTGCTCCGGGGATCCCGCGTTGTCCGCGAGGACCAGCACCCTCAACCCGCTGAGCACTGTCCGGTAGTGGTTGACGAGTTCGTCCGGGTCCCGGGGGATCGCCTCGTCGGGCTCGCCGAGCGCCTCCAGGAAACGCCGGAGCACGGCAGCGGCCACCGGTCGGACCTCGGCCGGGTCGGCGCCGCGCAGGTCCACGTACAACTGGCCGTCGCCGTAGCGGTCCCGGCGCGAGTGCGCCCACTGGAGGAGGAGCCCCGTCTTGCCGATCCCCCCGACCCCGCTCACGTACGGCGCGTGCCCGTCGGCGACCACCTCGTCCAGCCACCGCAACTCCTCGGACCGCCCGACGAACGACGAAGACCCCCTCGGCAGCTGCGCCGGCCTGTTCGACGGGCGCCTGGGGATCGAGATGTGGACGCCACCCGCGATCGCCCCCGCCTGCACCGCGACCCCGACGGATTCGGCACCGACCTCGTTGCGCCATAAGGCGGCATCATCACCAGCCTTGTCCACGCACCCACGGTATCCCACCGAACACGCGCTCCAACCCGTCGATCTTCGGCACCGGTCCCGCACATCTGCGGAGCACGAGGAGGGCCCGCAGTGGAGACTCGCCCGGTGGACGTCGGCAACCGGGTGGCCGCCGAGGCCGTGGAGAACATCGTCCAGGTCGGGGTCGCGCATTTCCACTCGCCGGCGCCGGTGGCGCCATGCCAGCTGCCGGCGGTTCCGGGCCCGTTCGCCGGGCGGGTCGTCGAACTCGCCGAGCTGGATCGCCGGGCGCCGGTGAACGTGATCGTCGGCACGGGTGGGATCGGCAAGACCTGGCTCGCCGTCCGCTGGGCGCACCTCCGGCGCGAACGGTTCCCGGATGGACAGTTGTTCGTGGATCTGCGCGGGTTCAGCCCCGAAGGTCGGGCCCTCGCCTCGGAACGGGCCTTGCGCGCGTTCCTCGCCGCGCTCGGGGTACCGCACGACGCCATCCCCGTCGACCTGGACGCACAGGCGGCGATGTACCGGAGCCTGCTGGCGGACAAGCAGGTGCTCGTGGTGCTGGACAACGCCGCCGACGCACGACAGGTCGAGCCGCTGTTGCCGGGCGGCGACACGTGCACGGTCGTGGTCACCAGCCGACGACGACTCAGAGACCTGATCACCCGATACGACGCAAGACACCTGCTGCTGGACGTGTTCGGGCCCGACGACGCCCACGCCGTGCTGGTCCGGCGATTGGGCGCCGACCGGGTCGCCGCCGACCCGGCGGCGGTGGCCGACCTGGTGCGGCTGTGCGCCGGTTTCCCCCTCGCCCTCGGCGTCGTCGCCGCCAACGCGCGCACGCATCCCGGGTTGCCGCTGACCGAATTCGCCGCCGAACTGCGCCACCTCGACCTGCCCGAACTCCACGACACCGTGCTGACGTGGTCGCTGCGCAGGATGTCCGCCGAGCAGCGGACCGCCTTCGCCCTGCTCGCCCACGCGCCCGGACCCGACGTCGGACTGCCCGCCGCGGCACGCCTGTTCGACCTGCCCCACGGGGAAGCCCGCGTGCTCCTCAACGACCTGACGGACGCGTCCCTGCTCGAACGCAGACCCGGCAGTCGCTACGGGATGCACGACCTGGTCCGCGCCTTCGCCACCGGCCTTCGACTGCCGGCGTCCGTCCGCACCGAGGCGCTGTCCCGGGTGGTGCACTTCTACACCAGCGCGGCGCACACCGCCGACCGCGTGATCAACCCGAGCAGGCCCGAACCGGTGTGGCGCGGTGACCCACCGGTCGAGTTGCCCGACCTCGACACCGCGCAGGCGTGGTTCGACCGCGAACACGCCAACCTCCTGGCCGCCCAACTCGTCGCCGACCACCCCGCGGCGTGGCACCTGGCGTGGTGCCTCAACGACTTCCACCGCCGACGCGACCTCCGCCACGACGAACTGGCCACCTGGCGGACCGCACTGTCCGCCGCCGACCACCTCACCGACCCGCACGCCCGCACCCGTGCCCACCGCTTCCTCGGCCGCGCGTGCAACGAACTGGGCCGTTACGACACCGCCGCCCACCACCTGAACCAGGCTCTCAAGCTGAGCCCGGATCCCGTGCAGCACGCCCACGCCCACCGCGAGCTGGCCCGCACCTGGTCTCAACGCGGCGACGACCGCCGAGCGCTACACCACGCCACCCGTGCCCTGGAGATCTTCCGCGCCGCGGACGAACCGGTGTCCCTGGCCCGCAGCTTCAACCAGATCGGCTGGTACACCGCGTGCCTCGGCGACTACGACACCGCCCGCGCCCACTGCCGGACCTCCCTGGCGCTGCACCGGGAACTCGACGACCCGGACGGCCTGGCCGACACCGAGAACAGCCTCGGCCACATCGGGCGACGCGCCGGCAGACACCTCGAAGCCCTCACCCACTACACCAACGCGCTGACCGCGTTCCGCCTCCGCGGCAGCACCTGGCAGACCGCACAAACCCTGAGCCACCTGGCCCACACCCACGCCGCGCTGGACAGGCCCGACCAAGCCCGGGCGGCCTGGGCCGAAGCGCAATCCCTGTACCGCCGGCTGGGCCGCTTCCCCGACCCGGACCGGGCCGACGCCGGCCTGCACCCCGCACGCTGACCCGGGAACTCCGCCACCCACTCACTGGCGACACGCAACGTGGTCGACCGCGGAATGCTGCGGCCTGCGACCGAACCTCGACTGACCCGGCCTATGCTGTCTTCATGGTGGACGATATTCCGTCGGGGCACGTCTTCCTGTCCTATGTCCGCGAAGACGCCGATCGGGTGAACCGATTGCAGCGCGCGCTCGTGGGCGCAGGTCTGCCCGTCTGGCGGGACACGGACAGCCTGTCGCCGGGGCAGGACTGGAAACTGGAGATCGGCAACGCGATCAACCGCGACGCCTGCGCGTTCATCGCGTGTTTCTCCGAACACAGTGCAGCGCGTGACAAGTCGTACCAGAACGAAGAACTGGCCCAGGCGTCCGAACAGATGCGGCTCCGACGCCCCGGAAAGCCCTGGCTCATCCCGGTGCGCTTCGCTGCCGTCACGCTGCCCTACTTCAGCCTCGGGGCAGGGCGAGCCCTGAGTGACCTGCACGGGGTGGATCTCATCGGCGATGACTGGGACTCCGGTGTCGCCACCCTGGTCAGAGCGACGCGAATGATCCTCGACGCGCAGCGCTGAGCACGGTCGTCAGTCGGTTCCCGACAGTGACCTGAACTGCCACAGGTACAGGATTGCGTTGTTGTCGCCCGCGGCGAGCATCTTCCCGTCCTCGCTGAACGCGATACTCGTGATGCTGGACCCGTCGCCGACCTGGACGCTCTTGGCGGCTTCGTCCACCACCATGCGCCCGGCGACCTGTCGCGAATTCCACAGGTGGAGCCGGCCGTTGAAACCCACGGCGAACATCCGTCCATCGGGGCGGAAGGCGATGACCGCGTCGCCGACGGTGAATCCGGGCTCCTCGAGCAGGACGGCGATCTGCCGGTCGGCGGGCAGGTCCCATGCCACCAAGTTGTGCGCGTTGCCGTCCGCATCGATCGCCCCGGCGGCGATGAGCAACGTGCCATCGGGGTTCACCATGGTCGGCCGACCCATCTCCGGGAATTCGTGGAGCCTCCTGGCCGACGTCACGTCCCACACCACCACGCTGCCCTTGCCGCTCACGTCGCTGTGCAGACCGCAGGTGATCATGTTCCGGTCCTGGTCGAAGGCCACCGCGTCCACGATGTGCGGTGTGGTCGTGGACGCGACGAGCGTCGCCGAGGTCACGTCCCAGGTCTGCAACCTCCCGTTGCCACTGCCACCCACCACGAGATCGGTGCCGGGGACGAAGGTGAGGAACTGGAGGTTGTCCGTGGCGAGGGGCGGACTGCTGGTGAAACTGGACATGTCCCAGATGCGGACCTGGGAATCCGACGTGCCGGTCGCCAGGTGCCGCCCGCTGGCGTTGAACGCGACCGGCGCCGCGCCACCGGTCAGGATCTGCACTCGTTGGTGACTGACCGTGTCCCACAATCGCGTCGTGCCTTCGAGGGTCTCGTTGCCACCGGTGGCGATGAGCGCGCCATCCCGGGTGAAGGCGATGTCGGCAACGCCCAGGAGGCCCCAATGGCCGGTTTCCCACTGTTGGGGATTCCCGATCTCCACCGTGTGCGACGCGCCGGAAGCCAGTCGCCCGTTGTCCGGGCGCCCCCTCGTGTCGGCGGACGTGGACGTGACGTAGACGAGTGCCGCGCCGCCCGCGGCGGACAGCAGTCGACGCCGGGTCAACAACCGCGGTTGGTCGTCCGACTCCAGCGCGTGGACCACCACGCGCACGAGCTTGGCGATTCCCTCGTCCCAGTGCCCGTCGAAGAGGTCGATGCGCTGCAACGAATCCAGGCTCTTGCCCGCGCCGAGGTCGAAGTCGGGCAGGGTGCACTCGGCGAACCGGATCGGGATGATCCACGGCCGGCCGGGTCGGCGCACCCGCATCTGCTCGACCGCTTGGTTCAACTCTTCGTACTGGTAAGAAATCTCCCGCTTTTCGCTCACCTCGGAGAAGCAGGCGATGAAAACAAGGCTGTCGTGGGTTATCGCGCGACGGATCTCGATCTTCCAGTCCTGTCCCGGCCACAGGTCTCGGGTATCCCGCCACACTTCCACACCGGCGGCCTCCAACGCCCGCTGCACGCGGTCGGCGCGAAGAGCGTCTTCCCGAACGTAGGAGATGAAGGCGTGACCGGGCGGGCGCCCTACGACCATCGGGTCCACCCGGTCATCGTAGGGCAGGGGCACCGCTATCGAAAACGCCCGTCAAACCTATTCCAGTGACCGCAAATATGCGGACATGATGCGCTCGACCACGATTCTTCGGCACAATTCCACGCCGACTGACATGCCGCCTCCGGGTAGCGATCCGCCCGCGGACGCCATCCGGAACCGCTGGGCCGTGCCGACAGCGCGACGGCCTTTCCGTCGGCGATGACCTCGCGCGCCGCGACGCGTCCGGCGAGCCGGGCGGCGATCAGCGCGGCGGCCGTCATGCCGGCCGCGTTGGCCGCGAGGTCGGCCGAGTACGCGACCGGGGACGTCCCGTTCATCGAGTGCAGGACGAACGATGAAGACCTTCCACCTCCACGTCGTCGGTGATCTCGACCTGGCGCACGAGAGCATGGAACTCCGCGCCGAGCCGGACCTCGTCCTGACGATCAACGCGGCCGAGCCCGCCTCGCCGGCGATGTCCCTGCTCGCCTCCTGGGCGGCCTTCGAGGCCGGCATCGCGTCATCGCCCGAGCGCTGAGCACCGGGCGCTTGGCGGATGCCTGCGGGCCACCGGGTCCTGTCGGGTCGGATCGAGCCCGGCAAGGTCTTCGACCTCACCCTGCCCCTGGAGCAGGCAGCCGAGAGCCACCGGGCCGTGGACGAGCGCCGGGCCATCAAGGCCCTCATCACCTCCCGATCGTGACGCCGCAGCGTCCCCTCCGGGGAGAATTCCCCCCACCGATCCGTCTCGACGCCGCCGAAGCGGCTCCACGTGGTGTTCCACTCAACGGAACCGCCGCCGTCGTCACCCCAGTCGCGGGCGCATCCTCGGCGGAGTCCCGGAGCGGAGGTGAGCCCGGTGGGCGTGCACGACACAACGCTGCGGCGGCGGAGGTTCCACCAGGGCGCGTTGGTTATTGCGGAGGAACGATGACGACACCCGCGCCGACGGCGCACGACACGACCGTGGACCTGCTCGTGGTGGGGTCCGGCACGGGTTTGGCCGCTGCCTTGGGCGGACGGGAGGCCGGGCTCGACGTCCTCGTGGTCGAGAAGACGCCCCACGTCGGCGGGTCGACGGCGCGGTCGGGGGGCGCGTTCTGGATCCCCGGCAACCCCGCGCTGCGGGCGGCGGGTTCGGGCGACACCGCGGAGGGAGCGGCCGAGTACCTGCTCGACCTGGTGGGCGACTCCGTCCCGCGGGAGCGGTGGCGTGCGTTCCTGGAGCACGGGCCCGCCACCGTGGAGATGTTGCTGCGCACGACGCCGATGCGGTTCTCCTGGGCCGAGGGCTACTCGGACTACCACCCGGAGCGGCCCGGCGGGAGCGCGGTGGGGCGCAGCTGCGAGTGCCGCCCGTTCGACGCGTCGGTGCTCAAGGCGGAACGCCGGCGGCTGCGGCCCGGTGTGCTCTCCGCTCCGGTGCCGATGCCGGTCACCGGAGCGGACTACCGGTGGATGAACCTCATGGCCCGCGTGCCCCGCAAGGCGGTGCCGCGTATCGCCCGCCGCGTCGTGCAGGGCCTGGGCGGTCTGCTGTTGGGCCGGGAGTACCTGGCGGGTGGTCAGGCGTTGGCCGCCGGGCTGTTCGCGGGCGTGCTGCGCGCGGGCGTGCCGGTGTGGACGGAGACCTCCCTGGTGCGCCTGACCACCGACGGCGACCGGGTGACCGGCGCGGTTCTGCGGCAGCGCGACCGGGAGGTCACCGTGACCGCGCGGCGTGGTGTCGTGCTCGCGGCGGGCGGTTTCGACCACCACGGCGACTGGCGGCGTCGGCACCAGTCGCCGGCGCTGGAGGGGTGGAGCCTGGGCGCCGAGGGCAACACCGGTGACGCCATCCGCGCCGCGCGGGAGGTCGGGGCCGGGACCGCGCTGATGGACCAGGCGTGGTGGTTCCCCGCGGTCGCGCCGCTGCCCGGCGGGTCGCCGCAGGTGCTGCTGGCCGAGCGGTCGCTGCCCGGCTCGTTCATGGTGGACTCGACGGGCCGCCGGTTCGTCAACGAGGCCACCGACTACATGTCGTTCGGGCAACGGGTGCTCGCCCGGGAGAAGGCCGGCGACCCGGTGGGCGCGATGTGGCTGGTGTTCGACCAGCGCTACCGCAACAGCTACGTGTTCGCGGGCACGGTGTTCCCCCGCATGCCGCTCCCCCGCGCCTGGTACGCCGCGGGCATCGCGCACCGCGCCGCCACGCCGGGCGACCTGGCGCGTGCCGCCGGGCTGCCGCCCGAGCGGTTCGCGGGGGCGTTCAGGCGGTTCGCCGAGCTGGCCGGGTCCGGTGTGGACCACGACTTCGGGCGCGGGAGCAGCGCCTACGACCGCTACTACGGCGACCCCACGGTGACGCCCAACCCGAACCTGCGGCCGCTCGACCGGGGACCGCTGCACGCCGTGCGCGTCGTGCTGTCCGACCTGGGCACGTGCGGCGGCATCACGGCGGACGGGTCGGCACGCGCCCTGCGGCAGGACGGCGCCCCGATCGAGGGGTTGTACGCCATCGGCAACGCCGCCGCCAACGCGTTCGGCCCGACCTACCCCGGCGCCGGGGCCACCATCGGCCAAGGGCTGGTGTTCGGCCACCTCGCCGCCCGGCACGCCGCCTCTCTCCCCTCGCGGTGACCGGCCGCGGGACCTCCCCGGAAGGACGGACGCACCGCGCTCGCCACCGGCCGGGCCACCGCCCTGCGCCTGCCCGCCGAGGGCGCGCCGAAGGGCGGCGCCCACCGGTGAGCGGCCCCTCCCCGCGCCCGCCGGCTAGGC
>NZ_JBHYXZ010000061.1:0-5195 GCF_042752395.1 Actinosynnema sp. NPDC059335
CCCGGTACGGGGTGCGGCGGCCCGTGCTCATATGAAAAATGCGGGTCCGTTTTCTGTGGAGGCCCCACGGGAAGTGGCATCCGCGGCGTGTCCATCACCGTGACGATCACCTGGAACACCGGCGAGACCACGACCGTGTCCGCCGTCGGGGTCGTCGTGCTGCGGCCCGCCAACGAGGTCGTCGTGGTCTACCAGGGCACGGTGACCGCGGGCCGGTTCAGCGGCGCGTCGGTCGTGATGTCGGCGGCCCTGGTCAACACCACGCCGGCGCAGTGCTTCACCGCCGCGGGCGTCACGCACACCGAAGGGCCGGCCGCCATCGTCGTCACCGACGTGGTCTGACGCTCCGGGACCGGTTTCGCCGAGCGCCCCGTCGCCGGACGGCGTAGCGTTTCGCCGCACTTCGTGGCCGAGCGCCGGGCCGGTGGACCGGGGCGAGGAGGGCGTCGTGGTGGGGGACCAGGGTGGGTGCCGGTGGACCGGCGGTTCCTGGGACTGGACCGGCGGACGTTCACGCCCGCGCTGGTCGTCCTGGCGATCGCGCTGGTGCTGATCTACGGGGTGCCGGGCCTGAACGCGGCGATCCCGTGGCACCACGAGATCCGCGCCGGTGACGTGCTGGACCTCGGCGACGGCGGTGCCACCGGTGGGGTGGCAGTTGGAGGACGGCACGCTGGTCGGCGGCGCGGGCGCGTCGCCGACGGACCTGGACGTCGTGCCGGCGTCGTGCGCGCCCGGATCGACCTGCGCGGCACGGCGTTCGACGGGACGGCCGCGCAGTTCCTCGCCCGGGTGCGGCGCGCGTCGGGCGACGCCGCCGCGGTCGTCGGCGCGCAGGGCACGGTCACCACGGGGGCGGGCCTGGTCGGGGTGGCGGAGAGCGGCACCGGGCCGTCCGGCGACGAGCTGGACGTGGCGTTCAAGATGTCGACCGGGACGGCGCGGGAGGTCGACGCGGCCCCGGCGCTGCTGGTCCGCGTCCGCGCCGCGCCCGGCCGGTTCGAGCGCTACCGGGACGAGGTGGCGGCGCTGCTGCGCAGCATCACGCCGGGGGACCGGTGACCCCGGCCAAGGCGGCGCAGGTGGCCGCGATCGAGCAGTCCGGGTGGGGCGGGCCGTACCGGTTCCTTTAGCCGGACAACCTGGCGTTCCGGGTGTACCTGGTCGGCGTCGGCGGCGGTGCGCTGCCCAAGCTGCGCTACTTCGGGCCGGGAGCCGCGTTCCACACGCCGGCGCCGGCGGGCGGCGTGCTGCTGTTCGGGCTGTACCCGGTGCCGTGGCTGCTGCTGTTGGGGCACCACAACCGCTTCACCGCGCTGCCGGCCGGGCTGCTCGCGACCGGGTTCTCCTGGGGCGGAGTGGCCGCCACGTTTTGGATCGCGCTGCCGGCCAACAACGCGTTGCCGGAGATCTGGACCAAGCTCGCCGGCACGTCGTTCGCCTCGGACCGGGCGGCCGGCCTGACCGCGCCGGTCACCGAGGAGACCGCCAAGGCGCTGGGCCTGGTCCTGCTCGTCGGCCTGGCTCCGCGCCTGGTCCGCAGCGCCTACGACGGGTTCGTCATCGGCGCGTTCACCGGTCTGGGCTTCCAGGTCTTCGAGGACGTGCTGTACGTCTACAACGGAGCCGCCCGGCTGTACGGGGTGGACCAGTTCGGCTCGTCGCTGCACCTGTTCCCGGTGCGGGGCGCGAGCGGGATCGTGTCGCACGCGCTGTTCGGCGCGATCTTCTGCACCGGCCTGATGTGGGTGCTGGGCCGCGCGCCGGGCGAGCGGCACGTGGCGCGCGGCGCGCTCACCACGCTGACGGCGATGGTGTTCCACTTCGCCCGGGACGACATGGCCGGCCTCAGCGGCGGCTCGAACCGGTTCGTCGGGCGCGCCCGGAGCGAACTGCTGCGCTTGCGCGGGTGACGCGAGCGGGCGTCAGTCCCGGACTCGCTCGGCCACGTCGGGTGTCCGAGGCTGTTGCGCCTGCGCGGGTGACCAGCGCGGCGGCAGCACCTGAGCGCCCGGCGTCGTGCGGCCCGGAGCGAACTGCTGCGCTTGCGCGGGTGACGAGCGGGGCGTCAGTCCCGGACCTGCGCGGCGATGTCGAGCGTCCGGGCGCGTTCCTCGGCGGTGCCGACCGGCATGACGATCAGGTCGGTCGCGCCGGCGTCGCGGTAGCGGCGCAGTTCGCGCAGCACGGTCTCCTCGTCGCCGGTCACGAGCGCGTCGGCGGGCCCGGCCAGGCCGCCGCGGTCGAGCATCGCCCGGTACGCCGGCAGCTCTCCGGACCCGCCGTACCGGGCGGCGACCCGGTCCCGCGCGCCGTCGGGGTCGTCGGTCACGGTCACCATCGGCATCACCGCGATCCGCGCGCCGTCCAGGCGGGGGACCAGGTAGTCGGCGACGGTGCCGGGCCGCACCCAGATGGCGATCGTGCCGTCGGCGTGGTCGCGCGCCACCCCCAGCATCTTCGGTCCCAGCGCGCCGACGAGCACCTTCGGCGGCGTCACGCTCACTTCGAGCTTCGTGTCGACGGTGAAGAACTCGCCGCGGTGGGTGACGTGCTCCCCGGCTATGAGGGGGCGCAGCACGTCCAGGTACTCGCGGGTGTGCCGTAGCGGCGCGGTGTGGGGGATGCCGAACCAGCCGGTGATCGCGGCCGCGTGGCTGGGGCCGATGCCGAGTGTGAGGCGTCCGCCGGTGAGCGCCTGCACGGTGACCGCCTCGGTGGCGAGCGCGACCGGGTGACGCGGGTAGGTGGGCACGACCGCGGTGCCCAGCTCGGCGGGTCCGCCGGTCATGCCGGCCAGCACGGTCAGCGGGTCCCACCCGCCGGGCAGCTGGTTGGTCCAGGCGCTGTCGAGCCCGCGCGCGGCCGCGTCGGCGGCGTCGGCCAGCACGTCGTCGACCGGGCCGTAGGCGGTGATGTGGGTTCCGATCCGCATGCCGCCAGTCCAGCGGGCGGAGCCCCGGCGAACCAGCGCCAACCCGTCCGCGCAGCGATCAGCGAACGTGATCGCCGTAGCATCGGCGGGGTGGAGCTGCGCGCGTTGCGGTACTTCGTCACGGTCGCCGAGGAGCTGCACTTCGGGCGCGCGGCGGAGCGGCTGGGCATCGTGCAGCCGGCGGTGAGCCAGCAGGTGGCGCGGCTGGAGCGGGAGCTGGGTGTGCGGCTGCTGGACCGGACGCCGCGCCGGGTCCGGCTCACCGACGCGGGCCTGCGGGTGCTCGCCGCCGCCCGGGACGCGCTGGCCGCGGCGGAGAGGGTCCGCGCGGTCGCGCACCGGCTGCCGGGCACCGTGCGGATCGGCACCGCACCCGGCCTGACCGGCAGGCTGGAACGCGGCATCGACGCGTTGCGCGCCGCCAACCCGCGGCTCGACGTGGTGCTGGTCGACCTGCCCCTGCCCGCGCGGCTGACCGCCGTGCGCCAGGGCGAGCTGGACCTGGCCCTGGCCCGCGGGCCGGTGGCGGCGCCGGGCGTGCGGGTGCTGCCCGCGTGGTCCGAGCCGCTGCACGCGGTGGTCTCGGTGCGGCACCGGCTCGCCGACCGCGCCGCGGTGTCCCCGCGCGACCTGGCCGGCTTCGCGCTGCGGGCGCCGTCCCGCCGCGCCGACCCGCCGCTGCACGACGCGATCACGTCCGCGCTGCGGGAGCTGGGCGTGCACCCGCCGTTGGGCCGGCCGACCGGCACGGTGCAGGACACGGTGGTCGAGGTCGGGGCCGACCCGACCAGTTGGGCGCTGCTGCCCGCGGACCAGCTCGCGGACGCGGCCTCCACGCGGGTGCGCGCGATCCCCCTCGACCCGCCGCTCCTGGTGGCGGGCAACGTGATCACCCCCGACGACGACACGCCCGAGCACTGCACGCACACCACGGTCGCCGCGTTCCGGTGAGCGGCGCCGGGCCGCCCCGGGGTCGATTACGAAGGGCGAAGTCCACACCACCCCATCGCACACACGGCGCGCCCATCGTGGGATGGTGCCCCCGCCGTCGGCGGCGATACCGTCGCTCCCGAAATCCGCGACGTTCCGGCGGTTTTCGGGAACAGGCCGTCGGCCACCGGGAAGAAGGATGTCATGAGCAACCGCTACCGGGCGAAGATGTCGGCGGTGGCACTCGCCGCCGTGGCCCTCCTGGGCGCGGCGCCGGGCATTTCCGGCGCGTCACCCCTCCAGGTGGACGGGACCCGGTCCGCCGCCGAAGCACCGCCCCGAGCCCCGGTGCGCCTGGGCGTGTGCATCCCGATGCACGTCCCCGAGGGCACCGAAGTCGACAACCAGAACAACGTCCGGCTGTACTTCTACCAGAACGACCGGTGCAAGGCCCCGGCCGCGTTCGTGGTCGAACCCTTCACCAAGGAGGACACGCCCACCTGGGCGGACAGCTATTGGATCGAACCGCTCTGGCCGTAGGCGTCGGCATCGGCGTCCACGGTGAGGCAATAGCCGTCCGCGCCGCGAACCGTTTCCGAGGCCGCGAACTCCACGCGGGCGTCCCCGACCGGTCGTCCCCCGTGCGCGTGCCGGCGGGGGTCCGCGCATACTGCCCGGGTGCCAGGTGGGACGAAGGAACGGTTTCCCCGGTGGGTCTACGGCGTCGGCGAGGAGCCCGACCCGCGGTTCACCATGGCCAACGAGCGGACGTTCCTGGCCTGGATGCGCACGTCGCTCGCGCTGGTCGCGGGCGGGGTGGCGCTGGAAGCCCTCCACCTGCCGCTCCAGCCGACGCTGCGGCTGGTCGCGTCCATCCTGTTGCTGGTGCTGGGCCTGGTCGCCGTCCTGCAGGGGTGGTGGGGCTGGGCCCGGACCGAACGCGCCATCCGCCGGGGCGACCCGTTGCCGTCATTGGGCCCGGCGGTCGTGCTCGCGGTCGGCGTGGCGGTGGTGATCGTGCTGGTGCTCGTCGCCGTCCTGACCCGGTGACCGCCGTGACGCCGACGGGGGATCGCGGCCTCCAACCCGAGCGGACCGTCCTGGCGTGGCGCCGCACGGTGCTGGCGCTGGCCGTCGGCTCGCTGCTGTCGCTGCGACTGGTGGCCGCGCCGTGGGGCCCGTGGGCGGGCGCGGGAGGTCTGGTCGTGGCGGCGGGCCGGGGGGTGGCCCCCCCACGCCCCGCCCCGCCCCCCGCAACCGCCGGGGGGCCCGTTTCCCGCGTTCGGGGGTATGGGGTCGGGGGATCGATTCGGGTAGCCTGCCCCAGGAC
>NZ_JBHYXZ010000061.1:5205-6987 GCF_042752395.1 Actinosynnema sp. NPDC059335
TGGGCGCGCGGGGGTGGCGGCGTGGGGTGGCCGCGGGGGGGGGCCGGTGGGCGGGGGCGGGTGGTGTGGGGGTGGGGGCGGCGCTGGGGGGGGCCGCCGAACGCCGCGCCCGTCACCGCGCCTCGGCCGGCGCCGGCCTGCTCGCCACCCTGGCCGGGGTCGTGGTCGCGGTGGTCGTGCTGGCCCTGGTGTGGCTCTGCGTTCGCGCCTGAGGCTCGTCCCGTTCCGGGATCCCGGGCCGGGACGGGGACTCCCGGGATGACGTCCGCACGACGCGGGTCCCGTCAGGTGCGGTACGTCACGTCCGGCGGGCTCGGGACGGGCGGCGGTTGAGGTAGGCGGCCAGGCCGCCGAGTTCCTCGCTGGCGATGAACGCCGACCGCACGGTGAGGAGGGCTTCCTCGGCGTGGACGTGGCAACCCCAGGCCGCGTCACCCCAGGCGTCGGCGACCTTCAGCTCGGCCGGTTCGCCGCACCCGTCGGCGCCGCCCAGCTGGCACTGCCGGGGATGGGGCACGGTGGCCTGCGTGGCCGCGGCGGCACGCATCCGGTCGGCCAGGTCGGCCGCGGCGGCGGCGCGTTCCTCGGCTTCGGCGCGCAGCTCTCGCTCCGCGAGCATCGCCTTGGTCAGCTCGGCGTGGGCCGCTTCGGCGCGGGCTTCGGCGTCACGGCGCGCCTGCTCGCTGTGGTGGCGCTCGATGGCCAGGGCCGCGGTGCCGGCGAAGACGCGGGCCAGGGCGAGGTCGGACTCCTGCGGGGCGCGCGGGGTCCGGTGGTACATCGCGAAGGTGCCCAGCAGGCTCCCGTCGCGGGCCAGGATCGGCGTGGACCAGCAGGCGGCGAGCCCGGCCCGGTCCGCCAGGTCTCGGAAGTCGTCCCAGAACGGGTCGGTCGCGATGTCGGTCACGACGACCGGTTCCCGGCGGTGGGCGGCCGTGCCGCAGGAGCCGACGCCCTCGCCGGTGGCGATCCCGTCGATGGCCTCGTTGTAGAAGTCGGGCAGGCTGGGCGCGGCCCCGTGGCGCAGGTGCCGCCCGTCGGGGTCGGCGAGCAGGACGGAGACGAGCACCTCCTGCGGGGCGAGGTTCTCGATGCACCGCGCCATCCCGTCGAGGACGTCGGTCAACGGCGCCTGGCGGGCGATCTGCTCGAGCAGCGCGCGGTGCTCGGTCATCAGGTGCTGGGCGTGCTTGACCTGGGTGGTCTCCACCCCGATCACCCAGATGCCGACGACGTTGCCCTCTCCGTCGCGGCGCGGCTCGTAGGTGAAGTCGAAGAACACCTCCCGCGCCTGCGGGCCGGTGTCGAGCACGACCCGGACGTCGTGGCCGGTGTAGGACTCGCCGGTGCGGTAGACCTGGTCGAGCAGGGCGATGAAACCCTGATCGGCCAGTTCGGGCATCAGTTCCACCAGCGGCACGCCGGTCCGCGCCCGGTGCTCGCCGATGGTGGCGAAGAACGCGTGGTTCGCCGTCTCCACCACGTGCGCCGGCCCCACCAGGGAAGCGAACACGGCGATGGACTGCCCGAACAAGACCCGCAAATCCTCCTCGGCCGCCGGTCGGGCGACCGCGTCGAAGGGCTGCCGGTCTGATGCCGTTGTCATCGTGTGGTCCACTCCTCGTCCTGTGGCGCCAATCCTAATGTCCGGGACGCGCCACCGCGTGACGGGCGGGCGCGGCCGGGCGGGGCGGGGGCGCCGCCGCGGGGGGCGGGGGGGGGCCCGGGCGGGGGGGGACCCGCCCCCGCCGCCGGGTGCGAGCGACGGGGGGGGGTGTGGGT
>NZ_JBHYXZ010000061.1:6997-11587 GCF_042752395.1 Actinosynnema sp. NPDC059335
GGGGGCCCGGGCCGGCGCGCGCCCCCCCCCCCCCGCCGGGTCGCGTCGGCCGCCGGGGGTCGGAAACCCCGCGACCGAGGCGACGTCACGGATCCCGGTGTCAGGAGATGGAGAAGACCGACGCCCACTTCTGGCCGGTCGAGCCGGCGGACGCGGTGGTGGCGGTGACCGCCTGGCCCGCGGTCGCGTTGCCGTCCAGGGCGAAGCCGGTCGCCGGGTTGACCAGGGTGTAGGTGCCCACGGCGTTCTGGGTCACCTGCCAGCGCTGGTTGGGGGTGCCGAGGTAGAGCAGTTGCAGGGACGGCTGGCCGCCGGAGGTGGTCGGCGCGGTCAGGTACAGCGGGACCGGGCAGCTGTCGAAGATCCGCACGGTGCCGTCGCCGTTGGCGGTGAGCTTCCAGCGCTGCGAGGCCCGGGAGGTGTCCAGCGCGGCGAACTCGGCCACCGACGGGATGCTGCCGCTGCACGTCCCGCCGCGCTGGAGGGCGACGCCGCCGCCGTTGCTGAGCGCGTGGTAGGCGTTGTCGCCGACGATCGTGGGGCCGTAGTTGATGGCGTGCGCGTCCAGCGCGGTCAGCGCGGCGCCGGTGGTGGACAGCGGCGGCACGGCCGTCGGGCGGACGTTCTTGAACCAGTCGGCGAAGGTCGAGGGCATGTGCGAGGACAGGGTGGTGATGGTGCGGTCCCAGCTGCCGTCGACCTGGTTCCACAGCCGGAGCAGCGCGCCGTCCACGTTGCCCTGCACGTGGTCGCCGGTCTGCCAGCCCGGGCCGGCGGTGAACGCGGTGGACGAGCCGTCCGGGAACACGTAACGGTTGTCGCCCAGCAGGTAGGCCGCCACCGAGTCGGCGAAGCCCTCGGTCCAGGCGCACGTGGCGGAGGACGCCGTCGCGATGTAGTGCGGGTTGCAGTTGGTGACGGTCGGGAACGTGCCGTTGTAGAGGCGGTGCTGGAAGAAGTGACCCGCTTCGTGCAGCACGGTGTGCTCGGAGTCCGGGTCGGCGTCGGACAGGTAGACGTTGTTCGACAGGTCGTAGTACGGGCCGGCGGTGGACCCGGCCTGCCAGCGCACCGTCAGCGTGGTGCAGGCCGAGGCGTTCGTCTCCGCGGTCGTCCAGCACTGGGTGGTCGGGTTGACCCGGCGCGTCCAGAGCAGGTTGACGGTGTCGAACGCGTGCCAGGCGCGGGTCGCGGTGGTCGGCTTGACGACGCCCAGGGAGACACTGGCCGACACGTTCGACTGCGTCGGCGTGTCGTACGTGTACACCGTGCCGCTGTTGTCGGTGACCCGCCACACCTGGTTGCTGCGGGTCGCGAAGCGGACGAAGAGGTGGTCCATCGCGGTGGTGGTGACCGGGGTGTGGCAGAGGGTGAACGAGCCGTCGGCGGCGCCGGTCAGCTGGGTGTCGGTGTTCAGCTTGTGGTCGGTGTCGGTCGACTTCTCACGACCCCACAGCTCGACCGAGGCGTTGCGCGCGGCCCTGGTCCGGGTCGGCTTGGCGGTGCCCTCCTCGGCCGACTGGTAGTCGAACTGGAGGTTGCCGCTCAGGCAGATCGGCTGGGCGGCGGAGGCGGTGCCCGCGGCGAGCGGCAGGACGACGCCGGCGGCGAGCACCACCGGGGCCAGCAGGCGGAGCAGGGCGGTGGAGCGGGATGACATGGACGTCCTTCCGGAGGAGCGCGCGGGTTCGCCGACGGCAGACCCGGCGCGGAGTGGTGGAGGACACGGGTGTTCGACTCGACCTCCGGCGCACCGCCGGGTGAGGAGCCGCGTGCACGTGGTCGATCACCGAGTTGGCCGTCACACCGCCCCTGAGGGCCGCGAGGTCGTCAACGCCGGTCGTGACGAACACACGGCTCATCCCCTTGCGTGTCAAGGGTGTTACGCCTGCCGGCTCCCCCGGGCGCAGGACCACCCGCTTGGCCGCAGGCGACCGCGTCGGCCGCGCGTCAACGGCCGGGGAACCACTCCGCCACCGGGGTGAGTGGCACCGGCTCCGGTCGCCGCACCGCGGTCGTCAGCTCGATCCTCCGGCCCTCCTCGGCGGAGCGGAGGACGGCGGTCATCGTCTCCAGCACGTGCAGCGCCAGGTCGCCGCCGGCACGCGGGGGCCGCCCGTCGGCCGCGACGAGGTCCAGCAGGCCGATGCCCCGGCCGGCTCCGACGTACCCGGCGCTCGGCGGCAGGGTCCGCCACTCGCTGCCGCCCAGCGGGAAGAGGCGGGTGTCGCCGTCGAAGTGGTTCGGGTCCGGGACGGCGAGGGTGCCGTCCTCGCCGTGCACCTCGATCGGCACGGCCGTCGTCGTGACGCCGTCGAAGCTGGTGGTGAGGGTGGACAGCGCGCCGTTGACGTGTTCGAGGACGCCGGAGACATGGCTGTGCACCTCGACGGGGATCCGTTGGCCGATCCGGGGTCCGGACCCGATCACGCGCTCGTCGCGCAACCGGCTCGCCGCGCCGATCACCGCGCGCACCGGGCCGAGCAGGTGGACCAGCGCGCTGATGTAGTACGGCCCCATGTCGAGCAGCGGGCCGCCGCCCGCGGTGTAGTAGAAGTCCGGGTTGGGGTGCCAGCGCTCGTGCCCCGGCGTGACCATGACGGCCGACGCGGACAACGGACGCCCGATCAGGCCGCCGTCGATCGCCGCGCGGGCGGTCTGCGTGCCCGTGCCGAGGACGGTGTCGGGCGCGCACCCGACCCGCACGCCCGCGGCGGCAGCCCGGTCGACGATCTCGCGGCCGTCCGCGAACTCCACGGCGAGCGGCTTCTCGGCGAAGACGCCCTTGCCGGCGGCGATCGCCCGCAGCGCGATCGGCGCGTGCGCGGCGGGGGTGGTGAGGTTGAGGACGGTGTCCACGTCCGAACCGTCGAGCAGCTCCTCCACGCCCACCGCCGCGACACCCGGGAACTGGGCCGCGACCGCGGCGGACCGGGTGGCGTCGAGGTCCGCGACCGCAGTGACGCGCACGGCGGGGTGCTCGCCCAGCGTGCCGAGGTACGCGCGGGAGATGACGCCGAGACCTACGATCCCGACGCGGTGCGGGTCGCCCACAGCATTCCCCTCTCGATGACGGTGCGCACGGCGGGGTGCCGCAACACGTCGAGGCTGTGCCCCGGGGTGGTCACCACGATCCGCCCGGCCCCCCACTGCCGCGTCCAGATCGCCGGGCAGGTCACGGGCCGCTGCCACGGGTGCCACGCCGGGGCCGGGTGGGTCGTGGTGGCCAGCACGTCGTTCAGGTCGTCGTGCAGCACCCAGTACTGCTCGGTGACCAGTTCGAAGTCCTCGACGCCCGCGGTGATCGGGTGTTCCCGGCCGAGCGGGGTGATGGTCACCGCGTGCGGCAGGAAGTTGTCCTCCGGCCCGCCCCGGCGTTCGGCCGGCTCCTTGCCGGGGTGCGTCGCGAACTGGCCGCCGACCAGGTGCAGGTAGTCCGACGAGGCGCGGAACGAGTCCGCGATGCCGCCGTGCCAGCCGGTGAACCCGGTGCCCGCCTCGACCGCCGCGCGCAGGCCCGCCACCTGTTCGGCGGTGATCTCCGACATCGTCACGCACTGCACGACCAGGTCGGTGGCGGCCATCTCGTCGGCGTCGGCGTACACGTCGGGCGAGCCGTGGACCCGCACGGCGTAGCCGCGGTCCCGCAGGAACGGGATGAACAGGTCGGTGGCCTCGACGGGGCGGTGCCCCTCCCAGCCACCGCGGACCACCAACGCCTTCGGCTGTCGCACGCCCACCCCCACGGTCCCCAGCGCGTACCCGACTTGATCATATCCGCTGCCGCGGTGCCGGCGGGAGTGCTCGGCGAGTGGGTGGTGATGCCCAAATCGCCTGCACCCGACGACGGCGGTGTGGTCCCCTGTGATCGGGTCGGGGGACACCGTGGTGGGGGTTGGGATGAGCGAAGACGGATCGAAGGCACAGCCGCCGGTGGAGCAGGGGGCGGCAGCGGAGCAGGAAGCGCCGAAAACCGGGACGCCGGCCCCGGAAACGGCAACCGGCGACACGACAACCGCAGGGGCGGCAACTGCGGTCACGACAGCCGCGGACACGACAGTCGCGGACACGACAGCCGCAGAGGCGGCAACCGCCGAGGGGGCAACTGTCGAACCCCCGGCGGATCCCACGCCGGCCGTGCCGGGAGCGCCAGGACCGCAGGGCACCGAGCCGACAGCGGCCGACGCGCCGGCCGCCGGACCGGTGAGCGACCCCTCCGCCGGGCACCCGGCGGCGAGCCCGTGGGCGCGGCCGGCCGGACCGGAGGCGCAGGCCGAGTGGGTGGACCCGACGCCGACCGACCCCATCCTGCGGATCCCTCCGACGCCGCCCCAGCCGAAGTCCACCGCGGCCGCCGTCCTGCTGAACCTGACCGGCAGCGGCGCGGGCTACTTCTACCTGAACCGACGCGGGCAGGCGTGGACGGCGGCCGTCCTCGCGGTCGTGCTCGTCGCCGTCGCGGGGGGGGGCCCCGCCGGCGGGCCGGTCGACGACCGGGCGCCCGCCCCGCCGGTGCGCGCGTACACGGCGTAGTAGTCGGCGATGCCGCTGTGCGTGACCCACGCCTTCGTGCCGCGCAGGACGTAGTCG
>NZ_JBHYXZ010000061.1:11597-20675 GCF_042752395.1 Actinosynnema sp. NPDC059335
CCCGCGCGGGGCGGGGAGATAGAACCCCCACCCGCGCGGGGGGTGGGGGGGGCGGGGGCGCGCCCGGGGGGGGGTCGGGGGCGCGGCCGCGGCCCCCCCCCCGGGGGCGCCGAACCCGTGGTTGTGGCGGGTCCTGGCGGCGTGCTGGCTCGCGCTGCTCGTCCTCGACGCGTGGCGGATCGCGGCGAAGCACCCGCCGGTCACCACCCGCCGGCCCGTGGTGGTCGGGATCGTCGCGGTGGTCGCCCTGGTGGGCGCGTACCTCGGGTACGGACTGCTGGGTCGCGCCGCGTACGACGACGGGGTCGCCGCGCAGGGCCGCGGTGACTGCGCGACGGCGACCGGCCGGTTCAACGCCGTGACCGGGCCCTACGAGCTGACGCTCAGCTCGGACGTCGCCGCGGCGGACCGCGGCCTGGTCGAGTGCGCCGACTTCACCGGCGCGGCCGGCTCCGACGGCGAGACCGCCGTCGAGCGTTACGTCCGGTTCCGCCGCGACCACCCGGACAGCCCGTTGGGCCCGATCGTGCACGACCGGCTCATCGAGACCTACACGACCTGGGCCCGCGGCCTGCGCGACGAGGGCCGGCTCGCCGATGCGATCAAGGTCTACCGCGACCTGCTCGCCGAGGACGAGTCGTTCGCCCCGGAGGTCGCCGACGCCTACCTGCGGCTGGCGAAGGCGTTCACCGCGGAAACCCCCGTCGGCGTCAACGGGGCGACCACCGCGCTGGAGGCGATCGCCGACGACTTCGGCGGCACGCCGAGCGCCGAGGAGGTGCCCGCGGCGTTCGACGCGCTCTACGCGGCGGCCACCGCGCCGCTCGCCGCCGGCAAGCCGTGCCAGGTGGTGGACGTCCTCGCGTTCTTCGCGGGCCGGACCAGCGACGTCGCCGCGAAGGTGGCCGGCGATGCGAAGAACCGGTACCCGCGCGCCATGCTCGACTGCGGGCTGAACCAGTTGCGCGACGGCGACGGGTCGGCCGCGGTCGCCACGCTGGACCGGTTCGTCAGGACGTTCCCCGGTCACGGCGACCTGCCGCAGGCCCAGTCGGCGCAGCTCGCCGCCCAGGTGGCCGTCGGCACCGGCGCGCGGGTGCCGGTGCCCGCGCCCCTCGGCGCGGGCGGCCCGATCACGATCACCTTCTACAACACCGTGAACAGCTCGATCACCATCAAGCTGGCGGGCTCCACCGCGCACCAGTTCACCCTGCCGCCGTGCGCGAACTGCCCGGAGTCCTACGCGCCCGGCGCCGGTGAGGCCGCCTGCGACTCGCCCGTCGGGCGGCCGCTGTTCGCCGTCGGCCTGGGCGAGGGCACCCACCACGTGCTCGCCGAGTTCGAGGACAGCGGCAAGCTGGTCCAGCAGTTCGACGCGAGCCCCGGCGGGTTCGACCTGTACTGCCTGTACGTGGAACGCGAACGCTGACCCGCGCGCGGCCGGACCCGGCACCCGGTCCGGCCGCACACCTCCCCGCACACGCCAGGGGGTCCGAGCGTGCGTTCGACCGTCGGAGGGACCGCCTACCGCGGTTCGACCGGACGATCACCCGGTCGGCTCCGGGGGCCGCGTTCTTCGAGCGGTCACGGTGGCGGGCCGCGCCGTCAGGCGTTTCGACGGCGAGTGCGGCGCGATGGTCCGCCGGGGTGTCCGAGCCGGATCTCCTGGTGGACTTCCGCGTGCGCGCCCTCACCCGTCTGCACGACACCGCCGCCCGACTGGTTGATCGTGATGGCGCTCGTGCCCCCGGTCCTCGGCCGTGCCGCGGTGTCCGGGGCGGGCGTGTGCCCGGTGTTCGCCGGGGCGGGTGCCATGCGGTGCAACAGGGTCAGGGCGAGGCCGGTCACGGCGACGAACAGGGCGGCGACGCTGGCGAGGCGGTCCGCCGTGTCCAGGTCGACCAGCACGCACACCAGCACACCTGCGGCGAGCACGACGGCCGCTGTCACCACCACCACGGCACGCTTGCGGCGGTAACGGGTTTCGTTCACCAAGGTCCCCCCGGTTCGTCGTCGATGTCGGGTTCGCGGACTTCCCAGCGCGGGGCCCGGGCCGGCCACTCCGGTTCCGGTCTGGCGACTTCGTCGGTGTCCGGACGGGCGGGCCCGTGCCGGGTCCGGTCCGCGACCCGGTCGTCCCAGCCGTGGGCGGACTCCTCGACGGCCGTCGCCGGATCGCGGGTGGGGTCGGAGGGGTGCGGGACCGGGTCGAGCGCGGGCGTCGGCGGCAGGTCGACGACGTCGGTCACCTCGGGCAGGTCGAGCTGCCGCCGGACGGTGTTCAGGTCGCGCAGCAGGTCGCCGGTCGCGGCGTCGGGGCGGTCGACCACCGCGGTGCGGGTGACGCGGTTGTCGTGGCCGATCATCACCACCGAGGCGTTCTCCGCGCGGGCCAGGCCGAACCACGCCAGCAGGTCGGTGGCGGGAACGGCGTCGAGGTCCGGGGTGTGGCGCAGGCCGGTCTCGTCGTCCACGCCCCGTGTCGCGGTCACGAGGGCGCGCAGGAACCCGGCGGTGCGCTCACCGGGCGAGGGCTCCGCCAGGGCGTGGGCCAGGGCCACGCACAGGTCCGCGTCCCCGACGAGCAACTCCGCCAGGGGGAACACGGTTTCCTCCGCGACGTAGCGCAGGTTCAGGTCGAGCGTGCTGCGGTCGCCGGTCTGCACGAGCGTCGGGTCGTCGATGGTGATCCCGGGTTCGGCGACGACCCGCCGGGTGACCACCTCGGGCGGCCCGGCGTCCACCCGCGCGACCAGTCGTGCCGCGGCCTCCTGCACCGCGGCGAGCGCGGCGGCGTCGCCGGGGTCGGCCACCAGGTCGGACAACGCCTGCCGACCGCGGTTGGACAGCTCGCGCAACTGGTCCATCCGCACGCCGGCGGAGGCGATGTGGTAGTGGTCGACCGCCTCCAGGCGGCAGTGGTCGGCGGCGACGGCCGCGGTCGGCGTGACCAGGTGCACCGTTCGGGCGGGGAAGAACCGCCCGAAACCCGTCACCCGAACCGGAGCCCGGGCGTGGCCGGCGACGCTCAGCACCGCGCCGCGGCCCACGTTCACCAGCACCACCCCGGTGGTCTGGGCCGGTTCGCCCGACGGCGTGGTCGCCGCCACACCGAGCAGGTGGGCCGGCAACCGCCACGACTCCCGGCCGGGCGCGTCGGTCGGGGCGGAACCCGTGAAGGGCTCCACCGGTCGGCGACGACGGTCCCGCAGCGGACCCGAATCGTTCGTCGGCGTATCCGCACGTGGTTCCGGAGCGGGACCGGTGCGCGGTCCCGGCATCCGCAGAGCCGGTTCGAGCCCTGCCTCGGGCGCTGTCCCCTCATCCTGCGACTCGTCCTCGGACGCCGACACGACATCCCCCTCCACCCCGGGGAGCGGGGCAGTGCGCGGTGACTCGGCGAGACCGCCAGTGTCCCGGCCCCGAACGGGCGGCGGACCGCACTACTGCGGACGTCGGCCGTCGGAGGTCCGCGGAGCGGAGTGGACCTCGTGCCAGTGCCGGGCCGATCGGACCAGGTCGTCGATCACGTGGAGGAGGAACCGGCTCGTGGTCGCCAGCCTGGCGCCGGCGGGGGTGGTGGCGCCGAGTTTTTCGGCCGCCTGCCCGCAGGCCTCGGCGATCTCGATCTGGTTGCGGGCGCCGGCCATGATCGACCGGAACGCCACGTCGTCGTCCACGACGTAGCGCTCGGCGCGGCTGCGGGGATCGCGTTCGCGCCTGACGAGTGCCTGCTCCTCCAGGTAGCCGATGGCTTTGGAGATCGACGCGGGGCTGACGTGCAGGCGTCGCACCAGTTCCGCGGACGTGAGGCTGCCGCTGTCGGTGGTGAACAGGGCGGCCAGGACCCTGGCCATCATGTTCGGCAGCCCGGCCCGCATCATCAGCGCCACGCTCTGCGCGTCCACCTCGTCCACGACCCGCGGATCGCGCCCGCCGGGAGCGGCGCTGCCCGGTGGCGCGGCGCCCCGCCGGCGCACCGGTCGGGCGCCGGCCCGGTGGGCCGCCTCGGCGCGGTAGCCGCGCGGGCCGCCGTTGCGCATCACCTCGCGGGTGACGGTGGAGGTCGGCCGCCCGATGCGGCGGCCGATCGCGGCGTAGGTCAGGTCCTCGCGCAGCGCCGCGGCGATCTGCTGCCGGTCCTGGAGGGTGAGTCTCTCACCGGGCATCGGCTGTCCTCCGCTGTCGGTGTTCGGCGGCAGCTTAGTGCAACGGGCCGTCGTTGCATTACCCGACAGTGCCCTTGCAACGAATCGAGTCATCTAGCAGCAGAAACATCGTTGCGTTGCCGGAGATTGATTGACGATATCGTATATGCAACGTAACTTTCGCCGCGTTGTGAACAGAATCGACGGGGGGAGTGGAACCCGATGACTGCCGATCCCGATCACCCGGCGATCGCGGCGAGGGCGATGCGCAAGGCGTACGGCGACCACGTGGTGCTCGACGGCGTCGACCTGGACGTCCCCGCGGGGTCGGTCTTCGCGTTGCTCGGCCCGAACGGCGCGGGCAAGACCACCGCGGTGCGGATCCTGTCGACGCTGATCCGCGCGGACGCGGGCGAGGTGCGGGTCGCCGGCCACGACGTGGTCCGCGAACCGGGGGCGGTGCGCGCCGCGATCGGCGTCACCGGCCAGTTCTCCGCGGTGGACGGCTTCCTCACCGGCGAGGAGAACCTGCTGTTGATGGCCGACCTGAACCACCTGCCCCGCCGGGAACGGCGGACGTGCGCGGCCGAGCTGCTGCGGCGGTTCGACCTGGTGGACGCGGCCCGCAAGCCCGCGGCGACGTACTCCGGGGGGCTGCGCCGCCGCCTGGACCTCGCGATGACCCTGGTCGGCCGGCCGCGCGTGATCTTCCTCGACGAGCCGACCACCGGCCTGGACCCGCGCAGCCGCCGTGCCATGTGGGAGGTCATCCGCGGGCTGGTGGCCGACGAGGGCGTCACGGTCTTCCTCACCACCCAGTACCTCGAGGAGGCCGACCGCCTCGCCGACCGGGTCGCGGTGCTGCACCGGGGGAAGGTGGTGGGGAGGGGCTCCCCGGAGGAGCTGAAGCGGCAGGTCGGCGGCGGCCACGTCACGCTCCGGTTCGCCGACCGCGGCGGTTACGACCGCGCCGTCCGGACGCTGGACGCGGTGTCCCGCAACGACGAGGCGCGCACCCTGCAGGTCCCCGGCCGGGGCGACGTCCGGTCGCTGCGGGCCCTGCTGGACCGGCTCGACCACGCCTCGCTCGCGGTGGACGAGCTGCAAGTCCACACCCCCGACCTCGACGACGTCTTCTTCGCCCTGACGGGCAACCCGGTCACCGGGCAGGAGCCCGCCCGATGAGCACCCCGTCGCACGCCCTCGCCGACTCGGCCACCATGGTCCGCCGCCAGTTGCGGCACCTGCTGCGCTACCCGACGCTCGTCCTGACGGCCGCCGGCGTCCCGGTGGTCTTCCTGCTGCTGTTCGTCTACGTCCTCGGCGGCATACTCGGGGCCGGGCTCGGCGGGGCGTCGGGCGGCCGGGACGCCTACGTGGACTACGTCGTGCCGGGCGTCATCCTCATGACCGCGGCGACCGCCGCCCAGGGCACCGCGATCTCCGTGGCCATCGACATGACCGAGGGCGTCGTCGCCCGGTTCCGCACCATGGCGATCGCCCGCGTCTCGGTGCTCACCGGTCACGTGGTGGGCAGCCTGGTCCAGACCCTGCTGAGCATCGCCGCGGTCGTCGGCGTCGCGCTGCTCGTGGGCTTCGAGCCGACCGCGGGCCCCGGCGGGTGGCTCGGCGCGGTCGGCCTGCTCGTGCTGATCGTGCTCGCGCTGACCTGGCTGTCGGTCGCCCTGGCCATGGTCGCCAAGACGGTCGCCGGCGCCAGCACCATGCTGACACCGCTGATGGTCCTGCCCATGGTGGGCAGCGGTTTCGCGCCCACCGACTCGATGCCCGCCGGGCTGCGGTGGTTCGCCGAGTACCAGCCGTTCACCCCGTTCATCGAGACCCTGCGCGGGCTGCTGTCGGGCACGCCGATCGGCCACAGCGCGATCCTGGCCGTGGGGTGGTGCGCCCTGATCACGGTGGGCGGCTACCTGTGGGCCCGCAGGCTCTACAACCGCGAGCCCGCGGGGTGAACGCCGGTCGGCTCCGCGGCGTCCTGCCGACCGCCGGCGCCGCGGTTCCCGGCCCCTGTGCCACGCCCTCGCCCGAACCGCCGGTCCCGGGCGGGCTCGTCAGTCCACTGTGGAGTCGGGACCGGTGCGGCGGAACGACAGCGCGATCGCCCCGGCGAGCGCCATGAACGCCGCCACGACCCACATGCCCGCGCGGAAGTCCCCGGTCACGCCCTGCAGCCAGCCCGCGAGGTACGGGCCGGCGAACCCGGCCAGGTTGCCGAACGAGTTGATCAGCCCGATGCCGGCGGCCGCGCCGACACCCACCAGGAACGCGTTCGGCAACTGCCAGAACACCGGGATCGCGGCGAACACGCCGATCGCGCACACCGTGATGGCGGCCATCACCAGCAGCGGCGAGTCGAGGTACAGCGCGGCCGCGATCGCGACCGCGCCGACGAACGCGGCGACCGCGACGTGCCACGCCCGTTCGCCGGTGCGGTCGGAGTGCCGCGCCCACAGCACCATCGCGACCGCGGCGAACGCGTACGGCACCGCCGTGACGAGGCCGATCCCGGCCAGGCTCAGCGTGGTGTCGAACTGCCGCTCGAAGCCCTTGACCACCTGCGGCAGGAAGAACGCCAGCACGTACAGGCCGAACACGATGCCGAAGTAGACGACGCTGAGGGCCAGCACGCGCGGGTTGGTCAACGCCGACCTGACGCCGACCTCGCCGCCGACCTGCCGAGCGTCCTCCGCGTCGATCGCCGACTGGAGCGCGGTCCGCTCGTCCGGCGCCAGCCACCGGGCGTCGCGCGGCCGGTTCGGCAGCACGAAGAACACCGCGACGCCGAGCAGGACCGACGGCAGGCCCTCGACGAAGAACATGAAGCGCCACCCCGCGTCGAAGCCGAGCACGCCGTCGCCGTACTGCATGAGCAGCGTGGAGACCGGGCTGCCGAGCACCGACGACAGCGGCACGGCCAGGAAGAACAGGGCGACGATCTTCGCGCGCCGGGCGCGGGGGAACCAGTAGGTCAGGTACAGGACGATGCCCGGGAAGAACCCGGCCTCGGCCACCCCGAGCAGCACCCGGACCACGTAGAACCCGACCTCGTCCCGGATGAACGCGGTCGCCGACGCCACGATGCCCCAGGTCACCATGATCCGGGCGATCCAGACCCGCGCGCCCACCCGGTGCAGGATGATGTTGCTGGGCACCTCGAAGAGGAAGTACCCGATGAAGAACAGGCCCGCGCCGAGCCCGTAGGCCGCGGCGCTGATGCCGAGGTCGGCGTTCATCGTCAACGCCGCGAACCCGACGTTGACCCGGTCCAGGTAGTTGAGCAGGTACAGCAGGCCGAGGAACGGGACCAGGCGCACGGTGGCCGCGCGCACCGCGCGCACCGCGGGCTCCTCGGTGGTGGGTGAACGCCGCTCCACATCTCCCCCAGGTCGGTCGTCACGGGCCGCGCACCCGACCGTAGGGGGTGCGCGGCCCGCACGGCCAGATCACCGGCCGGCCGGTCGCGGCCGGAAATGCGCCACCCGGCGGCGGCGCGGCGTTCCGACAATTCCGGGGCACGGTCCGCCCGATCACATCCGTGAATCCGACCCCGATTCGTTCACGGCTGTGAAATTTATTGTCCGCCGCGCGGCCGTGCGCAATGCTGCTGGCACCGCCGCCCGGTAGCGCCGTTCACGGATCCGACGCGCGAGTGCGCGCACCGGTGAATGGGACGGCGCCACCGGACCTTCGACGACGCAGGAGACGGAATGAATCGATCAGTCGCACGGCGGGCGCCCGCGGTGGTGGCCGCGGTGGTCCTCGCGGTCTCGACCGGGGCGGTCCTGGGCGCCACGCCGGCCTCGGCGGCCGGCACGGCGACCGGGTACGCGTCGCAGAACGGCGGGACCACCGGCGGTCAGGGCGGGGCGACGGTCCGGGCCACCACCGGCACGCAGATCCACCAGGCTTTGTGCAGCCGGGCCGGCAGCTCGACGCCGATCACCATCCAGGTCGAGGGCACCATCAACCACGGCAACACCGCCAAGGTCTCGGGCGACAGCTGCGACACCAACTCCGGTGTCATCGAGCTGAAGCGGATCAGCAACGTCACGATCATCGGCGTCGGGGCCGGGGCGGTGTTCGACCAGATCGGCATCCACATCCGCGAGTCCCGCAACATCATCATCCGCAACGTGACCGTGCGGAACGTCAAGAAGTCGGGGTCGCCCACGTCCAACGGCGGCGACGCCATCGGGATGGAGAAGAACGTCCGCAACGTCTGGGTGGACCACGTCAACCTGCTCGCGTCGGGCGGCGAGTCCGAGGGCTACGACGGGTTGTTCGACATGAAGGACAACACCCAGTACGTGACCCTGTCCTACAGCACGCTGCGCAACTCCGGTCGCGGCGGCCTGGTCGGGTCCAGCGAGAGCGACCTGTCGAACGGCTTCATCACCTACCACCACAACCTGTACCAGAACATCGACTCCCGCGCGCCGCTGCTGCGGGGCGGGATCGCGCACATCTACAACAACCACTACGTGAGCCTCAACGAATCCGGCATCAATTCCCGGGCCGGGGCCAAGGCGAGGGTGGACAACAACTACTTCAAGAACTCGAAGGACGTCCTCGGCACGTTCTACACCGACGAGGCCGGGTACTGGCAGGTCGGCGGGAACATCTTCGACAACGTGACCTGGTCGCCCCGCGACAGCGAGACCAACCCCGCCGGTCCGGACGTCAAGTCGACCACCAGCGTCACCGTGCCGTACGGCTTCACGCTCGACCGGGCCGAGTGCGTGCCGAACATCGTGAGTCGGACGGCGGGCGCGAACACGGGCCTGCGGGAGTCCGACGGCTCCTGCTGACCGAGCCCGGACGGGCCGCCCGCGGGGGGCGGGCCCTCCCGGACCGACCCGGGGCCGCCGCAGGGGGCGACCAAGGGGGTTGGGCCGTCGCGGACGAGGGC
>NZ_JBHYXZ010000061.1:20685-46019 GCF_042752395.1 Actinosynnema sp. NPDC059335
GGGACCGCGGCGCGGGGGTCGTGCTCGCCCGCCGGGCCGCGCACCGGGTCGGACTGCTGTTCCCGGGCCAGGCCGCGCCCGTGCGGGCCCGGCGCGCCGCGGGGTCCCCGGGCCGCGCCGTGCCCGCCCGGCCCGCCGGGGGGGGGCGGCCCGTCCGGACCGGACCGGGCTCCGCCGCAGGTAGCGACCATGTCGTGTGGACGGTCGCGTAGGATGCCGCCATGGGGCACGATGGCGGGGCGACGTCGCTGAGCGCCGCGCTCGCCCTGCGGGCCGAGCTGCTCGGCCCGGCGCGGACCAGGGTCCTCACCGAGGCCGAGCTGAGCCACGCCGGCCGGGTCTTCCACGGCCGCCCCGAGGGGCTGTCCCTGTACGGGGTCGCGGCGCCGTCGATGGTGGGCAGGGGCCTCCGGCTGCTGGGGCGGACGGCGATCGAGTGCAGCGTGGACGACCACTGCGCGCCGTTCGCCGAGGCGCTCGCCGAGTGCCTGGCCCACGAGCCGGACCTGACGCCCGGCTACGTCGCCGACCTGTTCTGCGGCTCCGGCAACGTCGGCTTCCACCTGCGCGCCCGGCTGGGTCTGCCGGTGTTCGCGGCCGAGCTGGACCCGGCCGTGCACGCCGCCACCCGGCACAACTTCCGCGTCCTGGGCATCGACGTCGACCTGCGCCACGCCGACTACCGCGAGCTGCTGGCCTGCCTGCCGCCGCCCCGGCCGGGCGACGTCGTCGTGGTGGAGCCGCCCTGGGGGGCGGCGCTGACCCCGTCCGGCCTGGACGTGGCGGCGACCGAGCCGCCGGTGCCCGGCATCCTGGCCGACATCCGCGCCGCGCGTGCCGGCGTGCCGTGCCTGGTCGCCCTGCAGGTGATCGTCGTCGGGGCGGACGACACGACGACCCGGCCGTCGCTGCGGCGGTGCTTCGCCGGCGCCCGGCACCTGCTCGCGGTCCCCGCGCCGGCCTCGTTCGCGACCGGGGCGACCGTGGAGTTCCACGTCTACGCCGTGTCCTGAGCCGGGTCCGGGAAGGCCAACGGGGTGGTCGTCGGCGTGACGGTCACCTCGCCGCGGCGCAGGCGCAGGGTCAGCGGCGCGTTCGCGGGCAGCGCGCGGCGCAGCGAGTCGGGGATGTAGTCCATGGTGGCGATGCGGTCGGCGTAGTCGACGAACCGGTGGCAGCCCACGGCCGCCACGTCGGGGGAGCGGGGCGCGCGGAGCACGTCCGCCAGGGTGAACCCGCCCGCGCCGTCGCCCTGGACGACCTCGACGCTGGACAGGTGCCGCACCACGACCCGCTCCGGGAACCACCGGCACGCGAAGTGCCGGTACAGCACGTACTCCGACGCCCCGGTCCACCGCGACCGGTCGCGGGAGGCCAGGAACGCGCGCCAGAACGGCACGCCGTGCGCCTGCTCGACCCGTCGCACCAACTCGGCCAGCACCCGACGTTCGAACACCACGTGGTGGTGCATCCCGCTGAAGCCGTCGACCGCGCGCCACCCGGGCACCAACCGCGAGGCCGCGCGCAGGGCCGCGTGCCGGACCGCGCCGGACGCGCCCCCGCCGGGGACCCAGCGCAGCGGGTAGCCCGCGGGCACCAGCGCCCGGCCGTGCCGGTCCGCGAACGCCAGGTCGGCGACGAACGCCACGTCGGCGTCGGCGACCAGGACGTGGTCGGCCGCCACGTCGGGCAGCGCGAAGCAGCCGAGCTTGAGCAGCTGCTGGAAGTACCACGTGGCGTTGCCGTGCGGCGAGCCGGTGTCGCGCAGCACCGCCTCGACCTCCGCCACGCCCGGCCGCACCAGCGACTCGTCCACCCACCGGACCCGCGGGTCGGCGAACCGGGGCGGCGTGGCGGCCACGACGTGCACCGCGCGGATCGGGTTGCGGCAGTGGCGCAGCAACGACTCCACCGCCGTCGCCGCGTCGGCCACGTCCTTGGGCGCGACGGGCACCACGACGTCCAGCTCCGGCAGCCCCACGCCCGCCGACGTCACCCCCATGGCTCGATTGTGGGGGAGTCGCGGCGGGCGCGCACAGTCGCGTTCGGGTGCGGGTGGCTGCTCCGTCCGGGTGTGGTTCCACCGGCCGTGCACCGTTGTCCGGCGCGAGCCCCCGGGTGGGGCGCGGTGGCCGGTAGGCATTCGGGCAAGCACCCGAGCAGCCCTGCCTGTGAGACGGCGGCGCTCGCCGTGTTCCTCTGGGCGGGGTCGATCCTGTTCAACGCCGGACGGGCGGTGTGACGGGCACGGACCGGTTCGGGGGCCCGCCGACGGCAGTCCGCCCACGTCGTGTTCCGGCGCTGATCGAACCTGTGCGGGTCGTTTGCCCCCGCGTGCGCCGGGTAGTCGGACGGCGACGGAAGTGGTTCCGTTCCGCGACGCGACGGGAGTCGACATGTCCAGACCCGACACAGCGACGTCACGCACACCGGTCCAACTGGCCGCCACGGTGGTGGCCGCGGTGTTCCTGGTGGTCGGCATCGCCGGGTTCATCCCCGGGCTGACCACCGACTACGACACGCTCCGGTTCGCGGGTCACGAGTCCCAGGCCATGTTGCTGGGCGTGTTCGCCGTCTCGATCCTGCACAACATCGTGCACCTGTTGTTCGGCGTGGTCGGCCTGGCGATGGCCAGGACCGCCCGCAACGCGTTCCTGTACCTGGTCGCCGGCGGCGTGATCTACCTGGTGCTGTGGTTGTACGGGCTCATCGTCGACCACGGCAGCGCGGCGAACTTCGTGCCCGTCAACACGGCCGACAACTGGCTGCACCTCGTGCTCGGCCTGGGCATGGTCGCCTTGGGCTTCGCCCTGGGGCGTTCCACCCGACCGGGTGACGTGCCGCGCACCGGGTGACGTGAGGCGGCGGTCGGCGTGGATTCGGACCTCGACGGCTTCGACGACACGCCGACCCGCGGCCTCAAGCGGTACGTGGGCGCCGTCGCGGCGGCCCTGGGCGTGACCGGGGGGTGCTGGCGCACCGACCCCGGTCCACCCGCGACGGCGCGCCTGGCCGTGGCCCCGCCCCTGCCCGCGTTCCCCGACCGGGACTTCACCCTGCTGTGGGACGAGGAGTACGGCTGGGCCGCCGCCGTGCGCGCCGACTCCGACGATCCGCCGGTGGTGATCACCTACCTGGGCGGCGACGTGCTGCCGCCGGCGCCCGCCGTGGCCGCCTACGTGGCGGCACTGCGCCAGGGCACCCACCCGGGCGATCCGAGGCCGATCCGGCTCCGCACGTACGGCACACCGGACGACCTGGTCGACCGCCTCTGCGCCTACGCGCCGTGAACGCTTCCCGTCGCGCCCCGCGGTGCGCCGGGTCCTCAGCGCACCGCGCCCGCACACCGTGGAGCGACAGCCCATGTCCTTGCTCGGGGCCGAGCCCGGCGGCCTCCGCACGGGCCGATCGCGGCCGGGCGCACTCCCGAGTGGACCGTGGTGCGGGGCCGCCATGCCTTCGCCGTGCACGGCCCGACCTCCGGCACGTGCCGTGCGCCCCCCCCGCGCGTGCCGGCACCGCCCGAAGCCGCTCCACCGCGCCTCGGACCGGTCGCCGCGGCTCAGGCGATCAGGGTGCGGCAGGCGTTGAGGATGATCCCCTCGGCGCTGGTCGAGGTCGGCGTGGCGGAGCCGACCGGCGAGGCCTTGAGCGGCGCGGGCCAGGCGTAGATCTGGCTGGACGTGAAGGGGCCGGAGACCGTGTTGTCGTCGGTCCAGCCGGCCTCGTAGCCGCCGTGCACCGCGCCGCCCGCCCACAGCACCTCGTCGCCGGGGACGTACGCCTCGCACTCGTTGACGTACCCCATGACCCAGAGGTGGTCGCCGGTGAACGCCTCCTTGATCTTCACCGGGTACGAGCTGAGCACCTCGTGCGCGAGGCCGAGGATCGTCAGGCCGCCGAGCTTCCAGCACTGGAGCGACATCGGCACCGAGGTCGGCAGCGCGTTGGCGTCGATCAGGCCGACCATCACCGACGCGTGCCGGCGGGCCGGGTCGCCCGCGGGCAGCGCGGTGATCCGGGCCTGGTACTTCGCGCGGAGCTGGGAGCGGACGGTCGCGTTGGCCGTGACGACCGAAAAGGGGAGCTGGACCTCGGTCAGCCGGCTCCCGACGGGGCCGGTGACCTCGGTGAACGAGGCCGGGTCCAGGATCCGGTTGAGCACGGCGACCGCCACGGTGCGGCCGTGTTCGCGCACCCGCTCGTCGTCGAGGTGGTCCACCGGGTCGATGTCGCCGCAGCACCCCTGGAAGAACAGGGCGGGGCAGCCGAAGACCGCCTCCAGCAGTTCGGCGGCGAACCCCGGGTAGTCGCTGTCGAAGACGTTGTCCAGGCCGCGGGCCACCGGGTGGCAGGCGTAGCCGAACAGGATCGCGAGCGGCGAGTCGTCCACCCGGCGCAGCACCAGGACCGGCACGTCGGTGGGCACGGTGGGCCGGCCGATGCGGTTGTACCCGATGACCGCCTGCGAT
The DNA here is from genome assembly GCF_042752395.1 of Actinosynnema sp. NPDC059335. Taxonomy (NCBI): domain Bacteria; kingdom Bacillati; phylum Actinomycetota; class Actinomycetes; order Pseudonocardiales; family Pseudonocardiaceae; genus Actinosynnema; species Actinosynnema sp. NPDC059335. The sequence continues at coordinate 25,158 of NZ_JBHYXZ010000061.1, forward strand.
TCGCTGTAGTGCAGCGTCACGTCGGTGCGCGGCATCGCGAGCGTGTCCCGCACCAGTTGCACGATCGCGTCGCGGATGACCGCGACCGTGCCGTTGATCGCGTCCTTGTCCGCCTGGGTGAGGCCCATCAGGATGAACGGGTCGATCCGGGTGTCGCTCATCTGCGGGCCGGAGTGCGTGTGGCTCGACGCGATCAGGAAATCGGCCGGCGCCACGCCCAGCGCGGCGACGGCGGTGCGGATCGCCTGCACGAGGTTGCGCTGCATGCCGACGACGTCGGCCCGGACCAGGACGTTCGGCGTGCCGTCGTCCCAGATCACCACGCAGTGGGCGCGCAGGTTCCGGGCGATCGTGCCGTTGTTGAACCGGGGCGCCCAGCCGTAGCCCCCCATCCAGGTGCTCGGGAACCCCGGTGGCACCGGCGTGATCACGACCGAACCCGCGGCGGCTTGGAACATGGCCATTCCCCCCATTCCCGACCGGCGTCGGCGGTGACGCCATTGGTGTGGAGGAGTGGCGGAAATCGACCGGAAGACGTGCTCCACCGGACTGTGACGAGCCGGTTATCCCGTCGTCACCACCAATTCGGCGATGGCGCGATCGACATTCCGGGAATGTCGGGGCTCGTGGGGAATTCCGCGCGGTCGTGAATCCGCGGCGTGGGGGCCTGGCGCACCGACAAGGAAACTTGTCAGGACAGTGGAAGTTGTCTAGGGTGGGGCGCGACGACGACCGAACGGAGCACGCCATGTCCTTCCAGGCATACCTCGACGCCATCGAGACGAAGACCGGCAAGACGCCGGCCGAGCTGCTGGCCGAGGCGAGCGCCCGCGGCTACGACGCGACCACCAGGGCCGGTGTGGTCCTCGACTGGCTCAAGACCGACTACGACCTCGGCCGCGGGCACGGGATGGCGTTGTTCCACGTGCTCAAGAACGGCGTCGGGATCAGCGCCAAGCACGTCGGCACGGGCGGGGCGCACCGGGACGAGTCCACGACGCTGCGCATCGACGGCCTGGCCCACCGCCGGTGACCGGCCGGCCGGGCGCTCCGCCCGGCCGTCACTGCCTGGGCGGCGGCGGGTGCCCCTCCGAGGTGACCACAGGACCGGCGGGGTGGGGAGCCGCCGCACTCGTCCGCCCGGCGCAACGGCCCGCGGTGCCGGGAGCGACCGGACTTCGCCCGTAGTGTTGACCAACGCTCGCGCGCCTCGGCAGACTTGCGCGGTGATCGGTGGGGACTTAGCCGGAGAGCGGATCCTCGCCGCGGCCCCACCAGACCTCCTGACCTCGTCATGCAGGGCTCGGACAGGTGTGCGGCAGGGTGGCCCGAGCGGCCGTGGTCGGTTGGCGCCCTGACGGCGCCCGACCGCGTGCACGGCCCCGGCGGCCTTGCGGGACCTCTACAAGGAGAGCATCTCGTGGGTAGTTCGTTGCGTTGCACGGTTATCGTCCCCACCTACAACCGCAGGCGGTTGCTCGAGCTGACGCTCGACTGCCTCGTCAAGCAGGACCTGCACCCCGACCGGTTCGAGGTGCTGGTCGTCGACGACGGCTCCAGCGACGACACCGCGGCGGCGGTGCGGGCCTACGAGGACCGGCTCGACCTGCGGTACTTCTACCAGCCCGACGAGGGCTACCGCGTGGCCCGGGCGCGCAACATCGGCATCCGCAACGCCACCGGCGAGATCTACGTCTCGGTCGACTCCGGGGTGCTGCTGCACTCGCGGAGCCTGAGCGCGCACGTCGCCGCCCACGAGGCGTCCCCCGAACCGTTGGCGCTGAACGGGTACGTGTACTGCTTCAACCTCGACAACGAGGACGCCCGGCTCATCCGCGAGTTCGTCGACCTGGACGACGTCGACTCGACCATCGAGGCGATGGCGCGCACCAACGCCTGGCCGGACGTGCGGGACCCGTTCTACGCCCGGTACTCCGACGACTTCGGCCACCTGCCCGCGCCGTGGCTGATGTACTGGACCTGCCACGCGTCGGCCCGCACCGAGCAGGTGCGCTCGATCGGCATGTACGACGAGGCGTTCACGCAGTGGGGCGGCGAGGACCTCGACCTGGCCTACCGGTTACACCTCGACGGGGCCCGGTTCGCGGTGAGCCGCGAGGCGTCCTCCATCCACTACCCGCACGAGAAGGACCACGTCGAGAACGTCAAGTCCGCTTTGGAGAACTACCGCTACATCGTGGACAAGTACCGGACGCCGATCATCCGGCTGCTCACCGAGGAGCCCCCCGTGCGCTTCGCGGCGTTCAACGACGTGATCGAGGAACGCGGTCTGCCCCGCTGCGCCGACTACCTGACAGCCGGGTAGACCGGTGGCCGGCATGGGTTTGCGCGCTCGGGTCGGCGTCGCCCGGGAGCAGGTGGCCGCACGACGGGACATCGCCCGGCTGCTCCCGCGCGCGGGCGGCCCCCTGGTCGCCTCCCTGGCCGCGGTCGAGCTGGTGCTGGGGTGCCTCCCGGTCGTGTTCACCGTGGCGACGGCGGTGGTGCTCGGACGCGTGCCGGCGGCCGTGGCGGCGGGGTCGGGCTCGGCCGAGTGGACGTCGCTGGTCGCGGTGTTCGGCGTCGCGGCGGTCGCGTTCGTCGCCCGGCAGCTCCTCTCCCCGGTGGAACGGGCGCTGGGCGAACTGGTGGCACGTCGGGTCGACGGCCGGGTGTTCGACGAGCTGATGGCCGCGTCGCTGCGCAGCCCCGGCCTCGGCCCGCTGGAGGACCAGCGGGCGCTCGACGCGCTGCGGGCCGCGGCGCGCGAGGTGGAGTTCGGCGTGCAGAGCCCCGGCCGGGCGGCCGCCGGCCTGCTCGCGCTGATCGCCCGCTACACCGAGCTGACCGGCTGCGCGGTCGCGGTGGGGGTGGTGTTCTCCTGGCCGGCGGCGGTGGCGCTCGTCGTGGTGGTCCTGCTGTTCCGCCACGGCCAGCGCGGCGGGCTGCGCCGGTACGCCCGGACCCGGTCCCGGCTGGCCGCCGAGCAGCGCGAGATCGACTACCTGCGCGACCTGGCCGGCGGCGCGGCCGCGGGCAAGGAGATCCGGGTCTTCGGCCTGGCGGGCTGGCTGCGGGACCGCCTGCGCGAGGCGTACCTCCGCTTCCTGGAACCGCTGTGGGTCGAGCGCCGCCGCGTCTACCTGTGGCCGTTCGTCCGGTACTCCGTCGTGGGGCTCGTGGTGACGGGCGTGGTGTTCGCCGTGGTCGGCGCGACCGCGGACCGGCTGACGCTCACCGGGTTCGTGCTGACCGCGACGGCCGCGCTCGCCCTGCTGCGGCTGGCCGAGCACTACCCGGAGGCCGACCTGCCGACCGCGATCGGCATGAGGGCCTACGACTCGGTGCGCCGGTTCGCCGAGCACGTCGAGGCGCACGAGGAGCCGGCCGGGACCGTGCGGCGGACCGCGGCGCCCGAGCCCTCCGGCGCGATCCGGTTCGAGCGGGTCTCGTTCCGCTACCCCGGCCAACGGCGGGTGGTGTTCGACGGCCTGGACCTGACGATCCCGGTCGGCCGCTGCACGGCCGTCGTCGGCGTCAACGGCGCGGGCAAGACCACCCTGGTGAAGCTGCTGGCCAGGCTCTACGAGCCGACGGCGGGCCGGATCACGCTGGACGGCGTGGACATCCGCGAGTTCGGGGTGGACGAGTGGCGCGCCCGGCTCAGCGTGATCTTCCAGGACTTCGTGCGGTACGAGTCGTCCGTCGCGGACAACGTCGGGCTCGGCGCCGTGGACCGGCTGGCCGACCGGGCGACGATCCGCGAGGTCGTGGACTCGGTGGGGCTCGGCGAGGCGGTGGCCCGGTTGCCGCGCGGCCTCGACACGCCGCTGGCGCGGCACCTCACCGACGGCGCGGAGCTGTCCGGCGGCCAGTGGCAGCGCGTCGCGCTGGCGCGGGCGTTGTTCGCGCTGCGCCACGGCGCGCGGGTCGTGGTGCTGGACGAGCCCACGGCGAGCCTGGACGTGCGCGCGGAGGCCGGGTTCTTCGAGGAGTTCGCCGGCCTGGCCGCGGGCGCGACGACGCTGCTGATCTCGCACCGGTTCTCCACCGTGCGGCACGCCGACCTCATCGTGGTGCTGGAGCACGGGCGGGTCGTCGAGCAGGGCGGCCACGCGGACCTGCTGGCCCGCGACGGGCGGTACGCGGAGCTGTTCCGGCTCCAGGCGGACCGGTTCGCCGACCCGGCGGACGTGGTGGACGCGGTCGAAGGGGCGGCCCGGTGAAGGTCCTCCTGACCGGCGCGTGGACCATGATCGCCACGGCGTGGCGGCTGAACCCGCGCAAGACGGCGTCGGCCGTCGTGCTGATGACCGCCGGGGCCGTCGCCGCCCCGCTGCTCGCGGCCGCGCTCGGGTGGATGACCCGTGAGGTCGTCGCGGGGGCGTCGGGTCCGGCGGTGCTGGCCGGCGTGGTCGTCGCCGTGCTGGCGCTGATGGTGCTGGCCCTCGGGCACTTCGCGCACCTCGCCTACTACGAGCTGGCGGAGCTGGCCGAGCTGGACTTCGACGAGCGCGTGATCGCGGTGTCGAACGGCTCGGCCGGCATCGAGCACCACGAGCGGGCCGAGCACGCCGACACGTGGACCGTGCTGCGGCAGGAGGGCAGGCAGTTCCGCACGGGCCTGGAAGCGCTGCTCAACGGTGTCGGGCTCGTGCTCGCCGCGGCGCTCACCGCCGTCCTGCTGGCCGGGCAGAACCCGTGGCTGCTGTTGCTGCCGGTCGCGGCGGCGCCGCCCCTGCTCGCCGGTCGGGCGGCCGAGCGGGTGCTCGACCGGGCCAGGACGGCGACCGCCGAGCCGACCAGGACCGCGCTGAACCTGTTCCACCTGGCCACGTCCGCGCGCCTGGCCGGCGAGCTGCGGGTGTCGCGGGTCCAGGACGAGCTGCGGTCCCGGCACGCCCGGCTGTGGGACCAGGCCACCCGGGGACTGTGGCGGGCACACCTGGCCGCGACCGGCATCCGCGCGGCCGGGCAGGTGGTGTTCGCCCTCGCCTACGTCGCGGGTGTGCTGCTCGTGGTGCGCGACGCGATCGCCGGTCGGCGCGGGGTGGGCGACGTGGTGCTGGTGATCGTGCTCGCCGCCCAGGTCAACCAGCAGGTCGCCACGGCGGTCACGCTGATGCAGGACCTCCAGCGGATGGCGGGCGCGTACCGCCGCCTCACCGAGGTCGCCGCGTCGGTGGCCCCGGTCGACCCGGTCGACCCGGTCGCGGCCGGGGGCCCGCCGCCGCGCCGGCTGCGCGACGGGATCCGGTTCGACGGGGTGGCGTTCACCTACCCGGGCACGGACGTGCCCGTGCTGCGCGGGGTGGACCTGCACCTCCCGGCGGGCGCCGCGGTCGCGATCGTCGGCGAGAACGGCGCGGGCAAGTCGACGCTGGTCAAGCTGCTGTGCGGGTTCTACCGGCCGACCGCCGGGCGCATCCTGGTCGACGGGCAGGACCTGAGCGGCACGCCGGTCGACCGGTGGCGCGCGCGGATCGCGGCCGGGTTCCAGGACTTCGTGCGGTACGAGTTCACGGCGCAGCACGTGGTCGGCCTCGGCGACCTGCCGAGGCTGTCGTCGGAGCCGGCCGTGCGCGCGGCGCTGGACCGCGCCAACGCCGCCGGGCTGCCCGCCGACCTGCCCGACGGCCTGCGCACCCGGCTCGGCAAGAGCTACGCCGACGGCGCGGAGCTGTCCGGCGGCCAGTGGCAGAAGCTCGCGCTGGGCCGCGCCATGATGCGGGAGGCGCCGTTGCTCCTGGTGCTGGACGAGCCGGCGTCGGCGCTGGACCCCGAGGCGGAGCACGTGTTGTTCGAGCGGTACGCCGAGCACGCCCGGCGGGTGGCCCGCGCGACCGGGGGCATCACCGTCTTCGTGTCGCACCGGTTCTCCACGGTCCGCATGGCCGACCTGATCCTCGTGGTCAAGGACGGCCGGGTGGTGGAGTCCGGCGACCACGCCTCGCTCACCGCCGCGGGCGGCCTGTACGCGGAGCTGTTCGCGCTCCAGGCCCGGGCGTACCGCTGAGGTGCGTCGGCGCACACAAACGTTCGGTGACAGCGTTTCTCACCCAGACGGATCAATTGACCACTAAAGTGACCGACGTGTCGCCGGGCCGACGACTTCTCGTGCTGTTCACCGCCGCCGTGCTCGTGGGCACTGCTACGGGCTGTGACGACCCGGTGGCGAACGGTGCGGTCGACCCGGCCCCGGAGGCCAGCGCCTCCACCACCGCGTCCGCCCGGCCCGAGCAGGCGCCTCCGCCACCGCCCGAGAAGATCGCGCTCGCGGTCGACGAGCCACGGCAGAGCGCCGGCGTCGTGGTGCGGGGCGGCGGTGACGCGCCGTACAACTACGCGCCGTCCGTGCTGGACGAGGGCGGCCGGTTCCGCGTCTGGTGGTGCAGCCAGCTGGGCAGCGCGCCACCGGGCGGCGACGACATCCTGCACAGCGAGGGGCCGACGCTCGACGGGCCGTTCAGCGCGCCGGTCCCGGTGCTGTCCGGCAGCACCGGCGGGTTCGACGCGATGCACGTGTGCGACCCGTCGGTGATCCGCGTGGGCGGCACCTACTACCTGTACTACACGGCCGCGGAGCGCGACAACGTCCCCAACGGCAGCGCGATCGGCGTCGCGACGAGCCAGGACGGCATCTCCTGGACGCGGGCGAACGAGGGCCGGCCGATCGTCGTGCCGTCCCACGACGTGCTGCGGGAGAACACCTACGGCGCGGGGCAGCAGTCCGTCGTGCACGTGGACGGCTGGTTCTACCTGATGTTCACCGACACCACGGGCCGCGCGGCCCAGCCGAACGGCGCAGGCCAGTTCGTGCTGCGCTCGCGCGACCCGCTGTTCGCCCGCGACGTGGAGGCGCTGGGCGAGGCGGGGATGGCGCCGGCGCCCGCGACGAACCGCCCGCGCACCCGGTCCGTGGTCGAGGCGTTCAGCGCGGACCTGATGTGGGTGGACGCCGTGTCGGCGTTCGCGATCGCCCACTCGACCGACGCGGGCACCACGATCACGTTCTGGGACAAGGACTTCACCCGCCACCCGTTCGACCCGGTGCTGATCCCCGGCCCGTGGAAGGAGGGGCCGGGGCTGGTGCGCACCGCCGAGGGCCACGCGCCGGTCCACCCGGCGGACCCGTGCGGCCGGGTGTCGCTGGACGTGCTGCGCGCCACCGCGATCGGCGCGGCGGGCGCGCCGACGGACATCGCGCGCTTCGGCCTCGACGTGGTGGGCGCGCGGGGCTGTCGGACGCAGGCCCAGGTCAGCGCGCTGGACCGGTACGCCGTGCCGTCGCCGGAGAACACCGCCGACGTGGTGGTCGGCGGCGAGGTGGTCCGGTTCGATCGCCTGTCGGTGGCCGAGAAGTTCGCCCGCCGCGTGCTGTCGCGCCGGCCCGCCGGGGTGGACTCGTTGCCGGTCGCGGTCCGCGTGCCCGCCGGCGCGCGGGCGGTGCGCGGCCCGGACGGCGCGGTCGGCCTGCTGCTGGACGGCACGCTGTGGGTCGTCGGCTCGGCCGAGGTGGCGGCGGCGAACTCGTCCCCGATCACGGACGTGACCGCCGCGCAGTGGGCCGGGTACCGCAAGCGGCCGGAACTCGTCGCGCGCTGATCCGCCGCCGGCGCCCGCGCGCCGGGCCGGTATTTTCCCGCTGCCGGGTCACGTCGAGGGGGAGGGCCGCCGGGTGACGGTGACGGACGAGGAGCCGCCGGGAACGCGCGGCACGGCGTGGCGCGGGTGGGCCGACGGCCTGCTGCCCGAGCCGGCCCCGGTGGCGGCGTCACGGGCGCGGACCGCGACGGGTTACGCCCTGGGGTTCGCCGCCGCGGTGGCGTTCCTCCTGCTGACCCCGGCGGGCCGGGCGCGGCTGGACCACCTGTGGGCCGAGGACGGCGCGCGGTTCGCGCTGGACGCGGTCACGGCGTCGCCGTGGTCGAACCTGGTGGACCCCTACGGCGGCTACCTGCACACGCTGCCCCGGCTGGTGGCCGAGCTGGTCGCCCTGCTCCCGCTGGAGTGGACGGCCGCGGGGTTCGCGGTCTCGGCGGCCGTGCTGCGCGCCGCGGTCGCGCTGATCTCGTTCGCGGCATCGAGGGCGTACCTGCGCTCGACGCCGCTGCGGTTCGCCTTGGCGGCGCTGGTGGTCGTGCTGCCGGCGGGCAACTCCGAGCCGCTGAACAACATGACGAACCTGCACTGGTTCCTGCTCTACGGCGCGTTCTGGGCGTTGCTGTGGCGGGACGCGCCGCGCGTGCCGGTCGCGGTGTTCGTGTTCCTCACCGCCGTGTCGAGCCCGTTGGTGTTCGTGCTGGTCCCCGTGGCGCTGGTGCGGCTCGTCCGGCCGCGCCGGGAGGTGCCCGTCGCGTTCCTGGCGGGGGTGGTGGCGCAGGGCCTGGTGATGCCGTTCGCGCAGCGGACGCCGTACTCGCACGACCTGGTCGACCCGGCGCAGGTGGCGCTGGCGAGCCTGCTGCGGGTGCCGGTGGTGGCGTTCACCGGGTCGGAGCAGGTCGCCCGGATCTACCCGGAGCACGGCAACCTGCCGATCCTGGCCGCGCTGGTGCTCGCCGCCGTGCCGGTCGCGGCGGGTCTGCGGTGGGGCGACCGGGCGGGCCGGTTGCTGGTGCTGTTCTCGGTGGCGTGCAGCGCGCTCCTCATCGTCGTGTCGCTGACCGCCAACTGGAGCGCGGTCCTCCAGGTGCAGCACCCGCTGGTGGTGATGGCCGCGCAGCGCTACAGCATCGCGCCGTGCCTGTTCCTGTTCGTCGCGATCGCCGTCGGCCTGGACGCCGTGCCCGCCCGGCGGTGGGAGCGCTGGTCGGTCGCGGCCGGTCGCGCGGTGATCGGGCTCGTCGTGGCCGCGAGCGTCGTGCTGCACCTGCGCGAGGGAGCGGCGGTGCTGACCGGTGTCCCGTGGGGCGACAGCGTGGCGGCCGCGCGGGCGCAGTGCGCCGCCGGCGGTCCGGTCGGCCGGTTCGCGCACGAGCCGGGGGACTGGTTCTTCGAACTGCCGTGCCGGCACGTCCTGCCGGTGGACGGCCCTGCCGCACGCGGCTCGTCGGCCGATTGACGTCCCGTCCCGGCACACGACACTGGAGTGCGACCGGTGACGGTCGGGATGTCCACCACGGCGGTGTCGGAGGGGTCGGTCATGCGGGGTGTGCGCGCGTTCTCCCGGTTGGCGTTGAGCGGATTACTGGCGGTTCCCCTGCTGACCGCGGTCGCCGGCCCGGCGTCCGCGTCCGTCGGCACGGCTCGCACGACCGTCTACTCGACGGTGGCCTACTGCGTGCAGGCTTCGGCCTCGATCGACACCTTCACCGGCGGCTTCTCCGGCAACCTGGGCTACGGCAACGCCTACCTGGTCGCCCGCGACATCAACGGCGCGTGCAACCGGGCCACGACCGGCAACGGCCGCGCCCGGGTGGACGTGCAGGTGTGGAACGGGTCGGCGTGGCAGTTCTGCCGGGGTTCGGACTGGGCCTACGGGTCGTTCGGCTGGTCGAGCGGCGAGTTCGGCGGGCCCTACGGACCGGCGCGGATCCTGGACTACGGCGGCGCGTCGTGCGGCGCGGGCTACTACCGGGCCGTGGCCACCGCCGAGTACAGCACCGGCGGGGGCTGGGTCGGCGGCAGCATCGCCTCGCCGTACCTGTGGGTCGGCTGATCCCGCGCGGCGCCGACGGGCGCGGATGCGCTCCTGCCGACCGCAGGTGAGCGACGAAGTGGGCACGCCGCGACGCACCCGCCACCCGGCGATCCGCGCCCGAACCGCCTGCCGCACCGGGCGGCGCGCCGACGCTCCCCGCCGGATCTGCCGACCGCGACCGAACCGCCCCGGGCCGCACCGGCGGTACGGCTAACGCCCGGCGGTCGTCTTCGGCAGCAGCCGCCGTTCACCGCCCGCCACCGCGAACAGCGGCGCACGCGGTCGGCCGCCGGCGCACGGCACGGCCAGCAGGTCGCCCGCGCGCACGTCGGCCGGCAGCGACACCCGCGTCGCCTCGCCGAACGGCCCGACCACCGCGTGGTCCCGCGCCACGGCGGACGACGGCCGGGCCAGCACCCGCATGACCGGCCCCACCGGACCGTCGACCTCCACCGCGCCCGCCCGCACCGAGCGCACCCGGCCCACGCCCACCACCGCCCGCACGAGCAGGGAACGCCCCGGCTCCACGGTGAGCCGGGGCGGCGGGACGCGGTGCGTCAGCGCCTCGCCGTTGACCGCCACGCGCAGCCGGGTGGCCAGCCCGGTCAGGTCGAACGCGCCCGCCTCGCCGGCGACGACCTCGACCACGACCTCGTCCAGCTCCACCCCGTGCTCGTGCCGCAGCCGCGCGACCAGCCGCACGACGTCCCGCGCGCACCGCTCGGCCGCGGGCACGTCGCCGGACAGCCGGTACCGCAGGCCGTGCCCGCGCAGCCCCGGCGCGTCGGCGACCACCAGCCCCTCCTCGGCGCACCACCGCAGCACGTCCGGCCACGGCAGTTCCGCCGGCGACACCACCACCCGCGGCAGCACGCGCGCGTACGCGCGGGACACGCGTCGCACCTCCTGCTCGCTCACCACGTGCACGGGCGTGCCGAACGCGCCCGCCAGGCCCGCCAGGGCGACCCCGCCGACCACCACGTCACCGGTGAGGGAGACGTGGGCGTCGGCGGGCCACCGGCCGTCCTCCAGCCGGGCCCGCGCGAGGCCGCCCAGGCTGGGCAGCAGCTCGACGAGCGTCACGCCGCGGCCTCGACCTGCTCGACCGGCGTCGAGGCGCGCCCGCGCGGCGGCAGGGTCAGCGCCAGCACGGCCAGGGACAGCACCGTGTTGGTGCTCGACGTGACCAGCACGACCCAGTCCAGCGCGAGGATGCCGAACACCATCCACATGGCGTTGCAGAACGCGCTGAGCCACCACCGCGGCCGGGACACCCCGCGCACGTCGAAGTCGCCCCGGGCGCGCTGCCGGATCAGGGACACGACCTGCGCGCCGATGGCGAAGATGGTGGAGGCGCCCACCACCGACCCCACCGCCGTGCCGCCCGCCAGCAGGCCGATCAGCGCGAGCCCGCCCAACGTCGCCACCAGCAGCGGCAGCCACTGGCGGGCCGCCAGCTGACCCAGCCGCACGTGGCCCGCCAGCACCGCGACCGACGCGGTGAGCGCGATGGCGTTGGTGACGATCTGCGCCGGGCTCTGCGTCCACAACCCGTACGCGGTCCACCCGACGCCGTAGAACACCGCCAACACGCCCGCGGACGGCGACAGGCCCTGGAACTTCCGGCCCACCCACAGCCGCCACGCCTGCGGCCACGCCACGGCGGCGCCGATCGTGCCGCCGATCCAGCCGAAGATCTCCGCGACTACCATCTGTCCCCACATCCGTCTCGAAATCGGGTGCTCAACGCCGGACCTTGAGCAGGCGGTCGTCCGCCGCCGCCTCGTCCGCCAACGCCTGGCACGTCTCGCTCCACCGGCGCGGCGTGGTCCGACCGGCCAGCAGCTCGCGGATCGCCACCCCCATGGCCAGGTACATGTCCAGGTACCGGATGAAGAAGTGGAAGTGCAGCGTGTCGTCGCCGGCCTCGGCCAGCGCCGCGCTCGCCGACCGGAAACCCGGGTTGCCCCCGACCCCGGCCGACCCGTCCACCACGCTGTTGAACGCCCCCGTGCGCTCGGCGAACCCGCGCGAGATCCGCCGCGACAGCATGATCCGCAGCAGTTCCAGCCCGCCCCGCGGGTTCGCCGCGTCGGCCGGCACGAAGAACGGTTCGGCGGCGATGGCCAGGACCGCGCGGCGGGGCAGCGCGTCGGTCGCGGTGAGGCTCGGCGTCGGCGACATCGCCAGGTCGAAGTCGGGCGGGGTCTCGGCGGCCATCTCGTTCTCCAGCCACGAGCCGCACGGCAGGAACGCCGCCTCGCCGCGCAGCCACCGCCGCTGCGCGTCCAGGTGCGTGATCGGCTCGTCGTTGCCCGCCAGGTAACCGCGCCGGGCCAGGTCGTGGAACGCCTCGGCGGCCGCGACCACCGCGTCGGCCCGCCACGCGCCGGGTTCGAGGTTGTCGATGTCGACCAGCACCTGCCGGCCGCCGGTCTTGGCGGCCATGGCCAGGATCGGGTACATGAAGTAGGCCGGGTACATGCTCTGGTAGATCCACGGCGTCACGCCCGCGCCCCGGATCTCCGCGCACAGCGCCAGCATCTCGTCCCACGTGGTGGGGTCGGGCCAGCCGTGCCGGTCGAACAGCGCGCGGCTGCGCCAGATGCCGTAGACGTTGTAGCCGTAGTTGAGCGTGTAGCAGGCGTCGCCGTAGGCGCCGGCCTCGACCGTGCCGGGGCGCAGGGTGTCCCGCACGGGCCGGTCCGGGTCGTCGAAGCTCGGCGCGTCCAGCAGCGGCGCGAGGTCGAGCAGTTGCCGCCGGGCGGCGAGCCCGCCGATGTCGAGCGTGAACCGGCCCGCCGAGCTGACCAGGTCGGGCGGGTTCCCGTCGGCGAAGCGGCCGGCCAGCCGGCCCTTGACGTCCTGCACGCCCTCGTGCCGGACCGGCGCGGCCGGGAACCGCTCCCGGTACCGCGCCTCGGCGGAGATGACGTAGTCGTCGCCGTACCCGCCCTTGTGCACGACGATGTCGAGCGGCTGGTCGGCCGCGACCTCGAACGGGTTGTCCATCGCCTTCCCCTCCACGGCCCCGCGTCACAGCGCGCGGGAGACGACCAGTCGTTGGATCTGGTTGGTGCCTTCGACGATCTGCAGGAGCTTGGCCTCGCGCATCCACCGCTCGACCGGGTGATCGGCCACGTAACCCGCGCCGCCGAGCACCTGCACCGCGTCGGTGGTGACCCTCATCGCCATGTCGGTGGCGAACAGCTTGGCCTTGGCGGCCTCCACGGAGAACGGCCGGCCGGTGTCCCTCAGCCGGGCCGCGTGCAGCACGAGCGCCCGCGCCGCCGACACCGCGGTGGCCATGTCCGCGAGCAGGAAACCGATGCCCTGGAAGGACATGATCGGCTGACCGAACTGCCGCCGCTGCCTGGCGTAGTCCACGGCGTAGTCCAGCGCCGCCTGCGCGAGCCCGACCGCGCACGCGCCGATGGCGAGCCGGCCGCAGTCCAGCGCGTCCATGGCGATCAGGAAACCCTTGCCGGGCCGCCCGATCAGCCGGTCGCCCGGCACCCGGGCGTGGTCGAAGACGACCTGGGCGGTGGGCGAGGAGGACACGCCCATCTTCTTCTCCGGCCGCTGCGGCAGCACGCCCGCGGTGTCGGCGTCCACCAGCAGGCACGACAGGCCGCGTGCGCCCGGACCGCCGGTGCGCGCGTACACGGCGTAGTAGTCGGCGATGCCGCTGTGCGTGACCCACGCCTTCGTGCCGCGCAGGACGTAGTCGTCGCCGTCGCGGGTCGCGGTGGTGGCGATCGAGGCGAGGTCCGAGCCGGCTTCGTGCTCCGACAGGCAGTTCGCGCCGAGCAGCTCGCCGCCGAGCAGGTCCGGCAGGTGCTGCTTGCGCTGCACGTCGGTGCCGAAGTGGGCGATCCCGTGGCACGACAGGGTGTGCACGTTCAGCGCCTCGGCCACGGCCAGCCACCGGCTCGCGATCAGCTCCACCACGTGCAGGTAGACCTCGTACGGCTGGCCGCCGCCGCCGTGCTCCTGCGGGTAGGGCAGGCCGAACAGCCCGGCCCGCGCCAGCGTGCGCACGGCCTCGCGCGGGAACTCGCCGCGCGCCTCGAAGTCGGCGACGCGCGGCGCGAGTTCCCCGTCGGCGATCTCCTCGACGAGCCCGATCAGGTCGACCGCGTCCTCGGTCGGCAGCAGGCGGTGCACCTTCACGGCACCCTCACCTCCTCGGCGCACAGGCGTTCCAGCACGACGGCCACGCCGTCGTCGTCGCAGTCGGGCGCGACCTCGTCGGCCAGGGGGTGCAGCGCGGCGTCGGCGTTGGCCATGACCACGCCGTGCCCGGCCCAGCGGATCATGTCGAGGTCGGCCGCGGTGTCGCCGAACGCGACCACGTCACGCGCGCTCAGGCCGCGTCGCCGCGCCAGCTCGGCCAGCGTGCCGACCTTGGTCGCGCCCGGCGCGACGAGGTCCACGAAACCCGGCCCCACGTGGGCGATGTCGACCAGCCCGCGCACCGCCTCGGCGAGCCCCGCCGGGACCGTGCCGTCGAGGTCGCCGCCCGCGAGCCACATCTTCAGCACGGGTCCGTCGATGGCCGTCGGGTCGCCGAAGAACGACTCGCCGAGCAGCAGCGGCGGCGGGTAGCCGTGCTGGTAGCCGACCGGTCCGGCGGGCAGCACCCAGCCCAGGTGCAGCCGGGGGAACGCGGCCCGGAGCCGGCGCGCCGCGGTGGCCGCCGCCTCCGCGGGGATCGCGGCGCTCCAGGTGACCTCGCAGGAGGGCAGCGCGCACACCGCCGAGCCCACGCAGCAGATGGCCTCGCCCTCCAGTCCCAGGCGGACGGCGTAGTCGCGCACGGCGGCCGGGTGGCGGGCGGTGACGAACACGACCTCCGTGCCGGCCTCGCGGAGCGCCGCCAGGGCCTGCTCGTTGCGCGGGGACAACGTGTAGTCGCGGCGCAGCAGCGTGCCGTCCAGGTCGATCGCGGCGAGCCGGTGGCGGGGGCTCACCGGGCGCTCCGCGCGGCCGGCTCGAAGACCTGCCCGACCGGCACGTCCGGCGCGTCCACCGCGACGTGCAGCACCCGGGCGATGTCGTCCAGGAACTCCGCCGCCCACGCCGGGCCGTAGCGGTCGCTGCGGTAGCGCAGTTCCAGCTCGACGCCGTTCGGCCGGCGGTACCCCAGCACCCGCAGCCCGCCGCGCGGCACCTCGGGCATGGGGATGGCGATCGGCCGCACGTCCAGGCCGGGCACCCGCGGCAGCTCCTGGCTGGAGTCCTCGACCAGGTCGAAGTCGAAGTTGAGGTAGGACGGCAGCGACGCCGGGTCGCGGTAACGCGCGCCGTACTGCGGGTGGCGCAGCTCGCGCATGATCAGCGAGTGCGGGATGCGCTGGTGGCGCATGGCCTCCCACAGCGTCCGGGCCTCGCGCCCCGCCAGCTCGCGGAACGGGGTCGTGCCGTCGAACGCGGTGCGGAACGTCGCGACGGTGGCCAGGTAGCCCACCACCCGCTGGGTGTCGGGGCGCGTGCGGTTGGCCAGCGAGCCGAACGTGGCCACGTCACCGGCCTCGGCGTCGCCCATCGTGGCCCGCCGGCGCCGCCACATGGCCGCCTTCACCGCCGCCGACACCAGCACGACGAGACTGGTGCCCAGGTCGGCGGCCAGCCCGGTGAGGCGGTCCACCGCGGGCCGGTCGAGCAGCGTGCGGAGCTTGACCAGCCGCGGCGCGCCGCCGGGCTCGCCCGCCGGGTCGGTCAGCCCCGAGGACGGGATGGGGTCGATGCCCGCGAGCTTGCGCCGCCAGTACCCCACCTGCCGCTCCAGCGCCGCGCCGCTGAGCTGCGCCCGTTCCCACGCCACGAAGTCCGGGTACTGCACGGGCAGCCCGGGCAGGTCCGGCGTGGCGCCGGCGGCCCGCGCGCGGTAGATCAGCAGCAGCTCCTCCAGCACCAGGCGGACCGACCAGGCGTCGGTGACGACGTGGTCGATCGTCACGCACAGCACGTGCCGGTCGGGCTCGACCTCGGCCAGCAGCGTGCGGCACAGCGGCCCCGCGGCCAGGTCGAACGGCGCGCAGGCGTCCTCGGCCAGCAGCGCGAGCGCGCGGTCCAGCCGCTGCTCCGGGTCGCCGCCGTCCACCCGGACGTGGCGCAGGGCGGGCAGCCGCGGCAGCAGCGCGGCCCGGAGCACCTCCTCGTCCGGGAACGTCAGCCGCAGCGCCTCGTGCCGGTCGGTCAGCTCCGCGAGCGCGCGGTCCAGCAGCGCGGTGTCGAGCGGCCCGTCGAACAGCAGGCCGATCGCGATCTTGTTGTTGACGAACTGCACGTGCCGCCCGGTGGTCAGCCGCTCCTCCTGGGTGAACGACACCGGCAGGGGGCGGTCGCGGGGGATCGTCGGGATGGTGCTCATGGCGCTCTCATTCCTTCGACGGGGTGGAGGAGGTGGACGCGCGGCGGCGGACCGGACGCGGCGACCGCGACCTCGGCCCCCGCGTACGGGGGCAGCAGCCGCCAGTGCAGGTCGCGCCACGCGCCGCGCCGGCGGCCGGGGCGGACCGCCACCCGGCCGGGCCGGAACCGGACGCCCTCGCCGACGGCCTTCAGGCACGCCTCCTGCACCACCCACACGGCGGTGAACACGCGGGCGCGCTCGGCCGGGGCCAGCGCCGCCACGGCCGCCACGTCCTCGGCCCGGCAGCACCGGGCGAGCAGTCCCGGCGTGGGCACGACGTGCTCCTGCACGTCGACGCCCACCTCGCGGGCCGGCGCGACGGCGGCCGCGAGCACCCGCGTGCCGTGCGACACGCTGACGCCCACGTCGCCGTCCAGCACCGGTTTGCCGGTGGCCGTGACGCCGATGGCGGCGTGCGCGGTCGGCGGGCCGAGGACCCGGTCGAGCAGCCAGCGCAGCAGGGCGCGGCCCTCCAGGTACTCCGCCGCCCGGCGCTCGGGCAGGTCCGTCGCCCGCGCCCGGTCGGCCGCGGTGGCGTACCGGCCCGGGTCGGGTCCGCGCCCGCGCCGGGCGAGCGTGACGACGACGTCGTCCCCGGTCACCGGGTCGGCCAGCGCGTGGTCTCCGGCCAGACCCGGCCGACGCGGCGCACCGCGTAGTCCCAGTAGGACCGCACGGACAGGTCGGCGTAGATGAAGTCCTGCTTGAGCTTCACGTCCGCGTCGGTGGACCACTCGTACTTGCCCGCGGCGCCCTCGGCCAGGAGCTGCAACCGGCACGCCCGTTCCAGGACCTGGGCGAAGATGGCCGCGTGCCGCACGCTCTTGCCCACCACCACGCCGCCGTGGTTGCGCAGGAACACGCCGTTGCCGCCGGCCAGCACCGCGGCGATGGCGTCGCCGGTCTCGATGTCCAGCACGGTGTTGCTGGTCGTGGTGAACACGCCGGTGCGCTCGGCGAAGTACGCCCCGTCGTGCGAGATCGGGCGCAGCACGAGGTCCGTCGCGCCGAAGACCAGCGTGTGCGGCGCGTGGCTGTGCACGATCGCGTTCACGTCCGGGCGGGCGCGGTAGATCGCCTGGTGCAGCGGCAGTTCGGGCGGCGCCAGCTTCGGCGCGGGCGCGGTGTGGTCCACCGCCGCGACCACGACCTCGTCCGGGGTCGCCTCGTCGAAGCCGACCAGCGCGTTCTTGATGACGAACGTGTCCTCGCCGGGCAGCCGCGCGGAGATCTGCCCCTGGTTGAAGTCGTCGTGCCCGTCGAGCGAGAGCATGCGCGCGCCCTGCGCCAACTGGGTGATGAGCCGGCGCAGCGCCGGCCTGTGCTCGGACATCTAGGCCCCCGGTGTGCCGATCAGGTCGTCGTACATCTCCTGCGTGTCGTAGAGCCCCGGTTCCCGCGCGGACAGCCACACGGCCGCGCGTGCCGCACCCGTCGCGGCGGCGTCGAAGGAGCCGACGTGGTGCCGCACGCTCAGGGTCTCGGATTCCCAGGTCCAGGTGATCTCGTGCTCGCTGACGGGCAGGCCCGTCCGCGCCGAGCTGAGGTCGTCCGGTTCGTGCCCGGTGGCGGCCGACCACTCCCGCGCCAGCGCGACGGCGGTGGCGCTCGGCCGGTGCGCCTTGGTGGTCGGGTGCCGTTCCCAGACGCTGGTCTGCGGCTGCGCGGGCAGGATGGCGGCCAGGTGGGTGATGAGCCGGCGTTGCAGGTGGTGGCCGACCGCGAGGTTCGTCGCCCGCAGCACCGGCACGGCGGTGGCGAGGTCGGCGAGCGCGGCCCACTGCGCTTCGGCGAGGTTGGACACGCACTCCACCAGCGCCGCGCCGTGGTCGCGGCAGTAGGCGACCACGAGGTCGTGCGCGGCGGGCGCGGCGGCGTCCACCACCACGTCCGCGACACCGTCGCCGTGCCGCCCGCCGCCGGACGCCTGCCAGGCCACCGGCAGCCCCAGGTCCCGGCACCGGCGCAGCACCGCGCCGCCGAGCCGGCCCGCGCCGACCACGCCGACCCGGGGCAGGCCGTCACGCATCGACGCTGTCCTCGCTGTCCGCGCTCTCCCGGACGAGGTCCACCAGCGAGTCGACGGTGGCGAACCGCTCCGGGTCGGCCTCGGGGTCGACGTAGACGCCCAGCTCGTTCTCGATGGCGTCGATCAACCGCATGTAGGACAACGACGAGTAGTTCAGCGCGCGCAGCGAGCCGTCCGCCCGGGCCAGGTCGTCCTCGGCGATCACGCCGTCGCCGCTGCTCACGATCAGCCGCACGAGGTCGGCGCGCAGCGTGGTGCTGTCGGGGTGCATGGGGTGGTCTCCTTGTGTCCGTGGTTCACAGCCCGCGCAGCGCGGTGAGCGACGGCTTGCCGATGGAGTTCGCGGGGATCCGGTCGAGCAGGTGGATGCGCGCGGGCACCTTGTAGGCGGCCAGCCGGGCGGCGCAGTGCGCGCGCAACGCGGCCGCGTCGAGCCCGCCGTCCCGGACGACGGCGGCGACCACGAGCGGGTCGCCGTGCTGGTCGGCGTCCTCGAACACCACGACGTCGCGGACGCCCGACGCGGTGCGCAGCACCTCGGCCACCTCGACCGGGTCCACCTTGCGCCCGCCGACGTTGATCATGCGGTTGGACCGGCCGGTCAGCACCAGCGCGCCCGCGGCCAGGTAGCCCTCGTCACCGGTGCGGTACCGGCCCTCCGCGTCGACCCGGTCCTCGAACGCGCCCGGCGCGTTGAGGTAGCGCGAGCCCATCGACTCGCTGCGCACGGTGATCGGGCCGGGTCGCCCGGCCACGCCCGCGCGCAGGTCGACGCCGGGCAGCGGCGCGCCCAGGCCCTCGGTGCGGGCGGGGTCCGCGGCGAACGTCAGCGGCCCGGTCTCGGCGATGCCGTAGTAGTTGCTGATCGCGATCCCGGTCAGCTCGGCGAACGCCCGCTTGGTCTCCTCCCGCAGCGGCGCGCCCGAGGACACCGCCACCCGCACGCTCGCGGGCGCCGGCGACGACCTCCCGCGCCGCACCACCGACTCGTACAGCGCCGGGAAGCCGACCAGCCGGGTGGCGTCGGTGCGCGCCAGGTCGCGCTCGACCCGGGCCGCCGTCGGCAGGCCCCGGCTCAGGTGCAGGGACGCGCCGACCAGGAACGTGGCCAGCAGCGAGGTGTTGAACGCCAACCCGTTGGACAGCGCGGCGTAGCAGGCGATGCGGTCCTCGGCGCGCAGTCCGGTGCCCGCCGCCCAGTTGGCCGCCGCGCGGTGCACCGCCCGCCCCGCGAACTCGATGCAGTTGGGCTTGCCGGTCGAACCGGACGTGAAGCGGCAGACCTCGGTGTCGGGCAGGAGGTCGAAGCGCCGCCCGGCGACCGGCAACGCGGTCACCGCCAACCCGCCGCCGGGCACGTCGAGCGCCCGACCGCCCAGCGCGCCGAGGTCGCGCTCGTCGTGGACGAGCAGGTCGAGCGAGCAGTCGTCGGCGATGCCCGCCAACTCGCGCGCGGTGAACGCGGCGTCGACCAGGAACGGCACGCCACCCATCCGCAGCACGCCCAGGTAGGCCGCCACGTAGGCGGCGGAGTTCCCGGCGACCACCCCGACCCGCGGCCGGCCGGACGACGGAGGCCGTGCCGCGTCGAGCGCGGTGGCGAACGCGTCGGCCGCGGCCAGCAGCCCCGCGCCCGTGAGCCGGGTGGTCGGGTCGGTGACCGCGACCCGGTCGCGGTGCTCGCGCAGGTGCTCGGTGACGATCTCGGTCAGCACGGCGTCCCCCTCAGCGCTCGTGGTGGGCGTGTCCGGCGGCGGGCGTCGGCACGGTGTCCCGCTCGGTGGTCCGCGTCGGGCGGTGGCGTGGTGTCCCGCTCGGTGATCCGTGTCGGGTGGTGGCGTGGCGTCCCGCTCGGTGGTCCGTGTCGGGCGGTGGTCGGCAGGGCGGCCCCTTCGGCGGTCGTGGTGGGCGGCACGGCGTTCCCCCTCAGCGCTCGTCGTGGGCGTAGGCGAGGTGCGCGCGGTCCCACTTGGCGCCGGTGTCCACGCCCGCGCCCAGCGCGACCAGGTAGAGCACCTCGTGGTCGCCGGGCAGCCGCGCGATCCGCCGCCACCGGCGCGCGTCGAACCCGCCGACCGCGGTCACGCCCAACCCCGCCTCGGTGGCCCCCAGGTACAGCAGCTGCCCGACCGCGCCCGCGCGGAAGATCAGCTCGCGCAGCCGGTGCGGGTACCGGCCGACCACCTCGTCACGCGGCGCGTGGGCGACGACGAACGCCGCCGCGTCCCGCAGGTGGTCCTGGTGCATGCACGCCCGCGCGAGATCGTCGGGTCGGACCGGCTCGTCCGGGCCGACCGCGCCGCCGCCGGTCAGGCGCGTCACGGCGGGCGGCCGGCCGGCGACGGACCGGGTGACCAGCGACAGGTGGAAGTCCGGGTCCGGCCGCAGGTCGGTGGCGTGCCGGGTGTCCAGCGCGGACAGGGCACGCCCCAGCACCTCCGCCGGCACCTCGACCGGGAGGAACCTCTTGGCGGACGCACGCACCGCCGACAGCTCGCGCCATCGGAGAGCCGGCCGGGCCGTCGCGCCGGCCACCCCGGCGATCGGGCCGCTGACCACGGCCCGGGTCGCCTGCGCCCCGTCGGCCGGGTCCAGCGAGTCCCAGCAGGCCAGCTCCAGCCAGGTGACGTCGAGGTCGGGCGGCGGCGAGGAGTGGACGTCGCGCCCCGACCAGCCCTCGCCGGGGGCCGGGGGGCGGGCCCGGCGCCCGGCCCCCCCCCGCCTCACCCACCCCGCCCCCGCCCCGCGGCCGCGCGCGGCGGGCCCCCGGGG